>CALJUC010000034.1 GCA_937975585.1 uncultured Moraxella sp.
GCTCTTCCGATCTGCCGATGCCACTTACATCGAGCCGATTACTTGGCAAACCGTTGAACGCATCATCGAAAAAGAACGCCCAGATGCGATCTTGCCAACAATGGGTGGTCAGACTGCGTTAAACTGTGCGCTAGACCTTGATAAGCACGGTGTACTGGCCAAATATAACGTTGAATTAATTGGTGCGACCAAAGAAGCCATCGAAAAAGCCGAAGACCGCGAGTTATTCGACAAAGCCATGAAAAAAATCGGCCTTGAATGTCCACGCGCAGATGTTGCCGAAACCATGGAACAAGCGTTTGCGATTCAAGCCAAAGTCGGTTTCCCTTGTATCATTCGCCCCTCATTCACCATGGGTGGTTCAGGCGGCGGTATCGCGTACAACCGTGACGAATTTGTCGAGATTTGTGAGCGTGGTTTTGACTTATCACCGACACACCAGTTACTCATCGATGAAAGCTTAATCGGTTGGAAAGAATACGAGATGGAAGTGGTTCGTGACAAAAACGACAACTGTATCATCATCTGTTCAATCGAAAACTTTGACCCAATGGGCGTACACACCGGTGACTCAATCACCGTTGCGCCAGCACAAACTTTGACCGATAAAGAGTACCAAATCATGCGTAACGCCTCTGTGGCGGTATTGCGTGAAATCGGTGTCGAAACCGGTGGTTCAAACGTACAGTTCGGTATCAACCCAAAAACTGGTCGTATGGTTGTTATCGAGATGAACCCGCGCGTCAGCCGTTCATCAGCATTAGCCTCAAAAGCAACAGGTTTCCCAATCGCCAAAATCGCAGCAAAATTGGCCGTGGGTTATACCTTGGATGAGCTGAAAAACGACATCACGGGCGGCTTAACACCAGCCAGCTTTGAGCCGGCCATCGACTATGTTGTGACCAAGATTCCACGCTTTAACTTTGAAAAATTCCCACAAGCTGACAGCACCTTATCAACCCAGATGAAGTCAGTCGGTGAAGTCATGGCAATCGGCCGTAACTTCCAAGAATCAATGCAAAAAGCGTTACGTGGCCTAGAAACTGGCGCGACTGGTTTTGATGAACACTTAGACTTAACCCAAGATGCGGATACCATCCGAGGCATCTTAAAAGTTAAACTAAAAACCCCTACCCCTGATCGTATCTATTACATCGCTGATGCGTTCCGCGCAGGCTTGTCAGTGGATGAAGTGTTTGAATACACCAACATCGACCCATGGTTCTTGGTACAAATCGAAGACATCGTCAACACTGAAAAATTGGTTAGCGAAACAGGTTTTGGTGGTTTAAACTCAACCAACTTACGCAGCTTTAAACGTAAAGGCTTATCGGACTTACGCTTGGCCAAATTACTTGGCGTATCACAAAAAGAACTACGTAAAAAACGTTGGGATTTAAAAGTTAATCCAATCTATAAACGCGTGGATACTTGTGCTGCTGAGTTTGCGACTTCAACTGCCTATATGTACTCAAGCTACGATGACGAGTGTGAAGCACAGCCAACCGATAAGAAAAAAATCATGGTTATCGGTGGTGGTCCAAATCGTATCGGTCAAGGTATTGAGTTTGACTATTGCTGTGTACACGCCGCTTTAGCAATGCGTGAAGACGGCTATGAAACCATCATGGTTAACTGTAACCCAGAAACTGTATCGACCGATTATGACACCTCTGACCGTTTATACTTCGAACCAATTACCCTAGAAGACGTGCTTGAAATCGTTCGTGTAGAAAAACCAGAAGGCGTCATCGTGCAGTACGGTGGCCAGACCCCGTTGAAACTTGCACGTGCGTTAGAAGCGGCTGGTGTCCATATCATCGGTACAAGCCCAGATGCGATTGACCGCGCGGAAGACCGTGAACGTTTCCAACATATGATTAACCAACTTGGCTTTACTCAGCCACCAAATGCGTTGGCAACTAGCACCGAAGACGGTATCGTCAAAGCATCAAGCGTTGGCTATCCATTGGTGGTACGTCCATCATACGTCTTGGGCGGCCGTGCGATGGAAATCGTGTATAACGAAAGCGAGTTACGTCGTTACTTACGTGAAGCCGTACAAGCCTCTAACGAAGCGCCTGTGCTACTAGACCGCTTCTTGGATGATGCGATTGAAGTTGACGTTGACTGTATCTCTGACGGCCAAAACGTGGTCATCGGTGGTATCATGCAGCATATCGAACAAGCTGGCGTTCACTCAGGTGACTCAGCCTGTTCAATCCCGCCTTACTCATTATCACAAGAAATTTGTGATGTGATGCGTGAGCAAACCGTTGCCATGGCCAAAGAATTGGGCGTGGTTGGCTTAATGAACGTACAGTATGCGGTTAAAGACAATGTGGTATATATCCTTGAGGTCAACCCACGCGCATCACGTACCGTTCCGTTCGTATCAAAATGTATCGGTACGTCATTGGCACAGGTTGCCGCACGTTGTATGGCCGGCAAAACCTTAGAAGAACAAGGCTTTACCCAAGAAATCATCCCAAGCTTCTTCGCGGTTAAAGAAGCGGTCTTCCCATTTGCCAAATTCCCAGGCGTTGACCCAGTGTTAAGCCCTGAGATGAAATCTACGGGTGAAGTCATGGGCGTGGGTCAAACCTTTGGCGAAGCATACTATAAAGCCATCATCGGCAGTAATGACCGTTTACCAGGTTTACCAATCGATGGCGAAGTTAAGAAAATATTCTTGTCAGTCCGTGAAAGCGATAAGGCGAATCTAGTGCCTATTGCTAAAGGACTGCAGGACTATGGTTTTAGCTTAGTGGCGACTGCGGGTACCCAAAAAGTGCTAAAAGACGCGGGCATCGCTTGTGAGCGCATCAACAAAGTGAATGAAGGTCGTCCGCATATCGTTGATGCCATCAAAAATGGCGAGATTGCCTTGGTAGTGAATACCACAGAAGGCAAACAGGCGCATGAAGACTCGTTCTCAATTCGCCGCTCTGCTCTACAGCACAAAGTATTTAATGTAACGACCTTAAACGCTGCGGCCGCCGTGGTCGAAGCGTATAAAGTACAATTACCGTTTGATGTTTATAAATTACAGGACTTGCATTCTCAAGCAGAAACCGTAAAATAGACAATTATTTAACGTAATTTGTACGACAACTGAGTGAATTGACCCTGCTAGGTGGCATAGCTGCCTAGCATGGTTTTTTTTATATGTAAAAAACTGATTAACCCACTGATATGGTCGGTTAGTTAGTTGTGACAAAAGGAATTTCCTATGCAACGTTATCCAATGACTCCCCAAGGTCACGCGGCTTTGGAAGAAGAGCTAAAGCAGCTTAAAACCGTAGACCGTCCGCGTATCACTGCTGCCATTGCTGAAGCACGTGAGCATGGCGACCTAAAAGAAAATGCCGAGTACCATGCAGCACGCGAGCAACAAGGCTTTTGTGAAGCGCGTATCCGTGACATCGAAGCCAAACTCGGTGGCGCTGAAATTATTGACCCGGTAAAACTGCCACAAGAAGGTCGTGTGGTATTTGGCGTGACGGTGGTTATCGAAAACTTAGACACCGAAGAGCAAAAACGCTACAAAATCGTTGGCGATGACGAAGCGGATTTCAAAGCCAACAAAATCTCAGTCAACTCGCCAATCGCGCGTGGTTTGATTGGCAAATCAGAAGGTGATGAAGCCAAAATCCAAACCCCAAGCGGAGAAGTAGAATACGAGATTATCGAAATTTTGTATGAGTAAGCGATACCGCTGTCAATGCTGATTATCGTTTAGTTAAAAAAGCGCTGCCGTGCAAACGTTGGCGCTTTTTTATGGTTATTTTTTATCAATGAATCCGCGATTGCGCCCAAAATTGGCAAAAAAATCTTTGACAAAAATGTTACAATATGCCGATATATTGATGAATTTTTTAGGCTATTTATTGTTAAATGCTGATTTTTAAACACTGATTAGGAAACTTTATGAGCAACAATGCTACGATTTTACAAAACGTGCCTGTGGGACAAAAAGTCGGTATCGCTTTTTCAGGCGGTCTAGATACCTCAGCCGCATTACTTTGGATGAAGCAAAAAGGCGCGTTACCTTACGCCTACACGGCTAACTTGGGTCAACCGGATGAAGATGACTACAACGCGATTCCAAAGAAAGCCGACCAATATGGTGCGGTAAAAGCCCGTTTGATTGATTGCCGTTTGCAGTTGGCGCTTGAAGGTATCGCAGCGATTCAATGTGGCGCATTCCACGTAAGCACAGGCGGTATGCCGTACTTTAACACCACGCCACTGGGTCGTGCGGTAACAGGAACGATGCTAGTCACCGCGATGAAAGAAGATGACGTCAACATTTGGGGTGATGGCTCAACTTATAAAGGTAACGACATCGAGCGTTTCTATCGTTATGGCCTATTGACCAACCCTGCGCTTAAAATCTATAAACCTTGGCTTGACCAAACCTTCATTGATGAGCTAGGTGGTCGTAGCGAAATGTCACAGTTCTTAATCGATAACGGCTTTGACTACAAAATGTCAAAAGAAAAAGCCTACTCGACTGACTCAAACATGCTAGGTGCAACTCACGAAGCCAAAGACTTGGAATTCTTAAACGCCAGTATGCACATCGTTGAGCCAATCATGGGCGTGGCATTCTGGGATGAGAATGTCAAAATTGAAAAAGAAACCGTGACGGTACGTTTCGAAGAAGGTATGCCGGTTGCTATCAATGGCGAAACCTTTGACAGCCCAGTTGACTTGATTTTAAAAGCCAATGAAATCGGTGGTCGCCACGGTCTTGGTATGAGTGACCAAATCGAAAACCGTATCATCGAAGCCAAATCTCGTGGTATCTACGAAGCCCCTGCAATGGCCTTATTACACATTGCTTATGAGCGCCTAGTCACCGGTATCCACAACGAAGACACCATCGAACAATACCGTATCAACGGCTTACGTTTGGGTCGCTTGTTGTACCAAGGTCGTTGGTTCGATTCACAAGCCTTGATGCTACGCGAAACCGCACAACGTTGGGTCGCGAAAGCCATTACCGGTGAAGTGACCATTGAACTACGTCGTGGTAATGACTACACCATCTTGAATACCGAATCTGACAACTTAACGTACCAACCAGAACGTCTATCAATGGAAAAAGTCGAAGATGCGGCATTCACACCAATGGATCGTATTGGTCAGCTAACCATGCGTAATTTGGACATCTCAGACACCCGTGCCAAATTACAGTTGTATAGCCAATCAGGCCTGCTATCAAATGCAAAAGGCTCTGATGTGCCACAACTTGAGCAAAAGTAATCTTTGAGATTTCTGACCGTTGGCTAAGTCGTTAGCTGTCAGTCCAAAACCGTGAGTAAACAGCGTTTATTCGCGGTTTTTTATTGAGTCCATTATTTATCAATATGCCCATAAAAATAGCCCAAGCCTGATATCAGACTTGGGCTTTTCAATCGCTTAAAATACGTTAATGACTGAGTTAGTCGTTGGTATGAAATAGCAAAAACAACTCAACGATATTTTTTTCGATAGACTCAGCCATTTGCTGCATGGTATCTGGGTCTTTCATCAATTTGACCATATCCGGCTCTTCAGCATCGATACCGCTAAATAGCACCATCGGCAAGGTTAGCATGGCAACATCTTCTTGGGTGTCCTCATCATTAAACCAGTCATCCGCTTCGTCTTCGCTGGCATACATAGCATCAATAAAGCCCACTGACCACTCACTGATGTCATTGTTTTCGATATCGCTGTAGTCAGTGTCATCGATGTCAAATGGCAACTCAATCTCGCGCTCGTCTTGTAGCGTGGCTTTTAGCTGCTCACGCCAGTCATTGAGTGCGGCTAACACATCTGGTTTAACTTGTTTTTCATTACCTTCAAACAAGTAGCTTTGCCAATCTTTTAGCGGCTTACCCACTAATGAGGCAGTTAAAAAACCGTGGGTGGCGATGCTTGGCATCCCAAATTCGTTATCATCGCTATCTAAGTAATCGATTAAATCATCAAAATTCATGAGGTTTTATCCTATTGTTATCAGTTATGAGAAAAAGGTTGGTTAAAAAATAAAGGTTAATACCAACTGTATTAACCTTTGCTTGATTTAGAAATCGTCGTTATCGAGATCATCTAAGTCATCGTCCAAATCATCATCGAAGCCATCTCGTAATGAGCGCTCTAGGCGCTTTTGCTCAAGCATTTCGTCAATCAGACGGCGCTTTTCTAAGCTGCTGACACGGCTGCGGCCTGAAGCATCATCATCAGCAAGACGGGCATCATCGTCATCATCAAAACTATCATCTTCAAAGCTATCGTCTAAATCGGGATCTGCCATAGTCGACTCCTGTGGTAGTGCTCGCATCGGGATTGATTACTGCAATCTGCAATGGATAGATAAATGAATAAATTTATACAGCCTTATAAGCACTTTTTACGGTATTGTCAAGCGTCTATCCGATTTTTTTATATTACCAACCACGTTCCGGTTGCGCTTTGTCACTGGCGGTCAAAATTGCGTCACGTTTGTTGATAAGTTCGGTCATCAAGCTTTCCGCTAATCCAGTGTACCAGACCATTTCACGCTCGGCTAAATTGGTCGGATGGGGCAGGTTTTTGAGCTGAACTTGACCATTTAATGACTTCAGCATGGTTTGTGGGTATAGCAAAATCAAACCATCTTCTTTGGCGTAATTTTTCATGAGTTTATGGACATCATCAAACTGCTGATCCAGGCTTGTGCCAACGGTCATTGGTAAGGCAAAACGCGATAACTCACGGTGTTTTTCATACACCACTTGGTTTAGGATAATCACCAACTTGGCCAATAATACTGAGGCTATCGGTAATTGGTCTTCACGACCCACCAAATGTACCACTGCCCCTTTTTCAGTAAAGTGTAGTGGTCTTTTGACGTCGACTTGGCGGATATAGCGATTTAATACCCCATATTCTGCGCCAAACAAACTATCACAGGCACGCTCTAACAAATCTTGGCACAGTTGAAAATACGGCTTTGATAGCTCAGGCGCAATTCGGTGTAATAGATTAAACTGGTCAAAAAAGCGAATCTGTACTTCGATCGTACTGGTCTTCTGACTGCTTGCAAAACCTGATAACGTGGTTGCTGCCGGTGCAACGTTGGTATTGGCGTTTTCAATCACTGGCTCGCCATCTTGGCTGTCTGTCGTCAGTTTGCGGTCATGTAAGAAGTCGGTAATGGATTTGCCAATTTTTTGTGAGCCATCGGGCTTGTTGGTAATCTCATCTGCTAGGCTATCTGCTTCACCGCCTGCGATGACCAAATCTGCATCCGCTGAATTTCTATCAGCCAATCGGCCGCGAGAAATCGCTAAGCGTTGTTGTACTTTTTCGCCAATAAGGGCTAACTGCTCTTGGGTTGGACGCGCCAAATACCCATAAATCAACCACAAAAACCCGTGCAAAATCGCTGACCCCAAGATATACAGCCATTGTCCACCCACAATCTCACCTTTTGAAATGGCTTTCATGGTGACGGTCGCATGCCCCAACACTTGGTTATGTTGGATAATCGGTTGGTCGATAACCTGACCACTTTCAGTTTGGGATTGTCCGGTTTGGACAAGCGGTTGTTTATTTTGGTCACTAATCACTAGCTTGGCGACATCACTATCTACTTGATAGCGACTGGCGAGCACACTTAAGCTAATACGGTCTTGATTAGCAATAGCGGCTAACGCTTCACGGCTTAGTTGTTCAACGATTTTTTCGCCTTTATCTGTGCGGCTATCGTATTGCTGTTTTTCGATACTAAACATCAACATCAATACGTGTAAACAAAAACTAACCAATAAGATGATGGCAAAAATGCCTTGACGCGGGGCTAAATTATTCATGGGATTAGGGACTTTCTTTGACAGCAGTTAAGTGCTACATTATCATGTTTATTTTTTTGTCATACAAGGGGCAAATACACCATGAGCATGAATTTTTTGCACGGGGCAGACCAAGTGCCAGGGGCAACATTTGCCGCCAATTGGCCAGAAAATTGGGCAACTGGTTGGGCGGTAACCTTGAGTGCCACAAAACTAGAATTAGGGCATTTGGTCGCGCTCACTGAGCAGTTGGCAGAAATTGAACCTGCACTACGCGTCGTGCATCAACGCACCTTGGTCAGTGAAGCTGACTGGCAGCACAATGATACCTTAACACAAGCCGAGCAAGTCAGCCAAGTGACGGCCGTGCAATGGATTGTGGTGGGTGAACTAAATCAGACAGAATCTGACTTTGCAGCAAGGGTTAAAGCGGCTTTAACAGCCAAAGCCCCATTTCATATTGATGTCACGGTCATGCCGGTTGCGACTTTACGCCGCGCGCATAAGTTAGCGTTGTTTGATATGGATTCAACCTTGATTGAGCAAGAAGTGATTGTCGAATTGGCCAAAAAAGCCGGTATCGGTGAGCAAGTTGATATCATTACTGAATCAGCCATGCGTGGCGAGATTGACTTTAGTGAAAGCTTCCGTCGCCGGGTCGCATTACTTAAAGGCTTAGACAGCGCGGTACTTGATGATATTATCGCCAATCACATTACCTTTAGCCCCGGCGCGAAACGCTTGATTAGCACGCTAAAGCAAAACGGCTTTCATGTGGTATTGGTATCGGGCGGCTTTACTTACTTTGCCCAGTACGTGCAAGAACAGCTTGGCATTGATGAGATTTATGCCAATGACTTGGATATCATTGATGGTAAATTAACCGGTGAAGTCACCTCACCGATTGTCGATGGTAAGCGTAAAGCCGAGTTATTGCAAGAAATCGCTCAGCGCTTGAATATTGATTTGAGTGAAACCGTTGCGGTGGGTGATGGCGCGAATGATTTACCCATGCTAGGACTTGCCGATATCGGTATCGCCTATCGTGCCAAGCCTGTCGTACAGCAGCAAGCCAAGTATGCCGTTAATATCGCTGGCCTGGATGGGGTTATGTCTGTCTTAGGTTTGGTCTAAAACGACATAAGCCTACCGATATACCAGTCACTTATACAAGTGACTGGTATAAGTGGCTGCGGCTACTTAGATGGGTGTGGGTGTTCATTTAAATAACCCTAGCACCCAACGCTCAAATATATGCAACTTGGCGCGATACGCCTCGGTATGCATAATAAAGCCCCCGATAATGCCAATCACACAGCCCAATACCGTATCCCAAAATCGAGCCGAGATGATTCCCATGACATCTTGGCTCAAGATGGCTACTGCGTCAACATCCGGATGACTATACTCAGCGATTAAAATCGTCAACGGCGTGATAAATGTCGCAGCCAACACATAATTGCGTACAATTACCGTCTCAATCAAAAAAATTAATACCAACAGCAATGCTGCCACACCCCAAGGATCAGGCTGCAGCATAAAAATTAACCATGCCACCCCCATACCAGTCGTTGTACCTACAATACGTTGAACCTGCTTATGCCACATACTCAGAAAGCTCATCCCCGAAATAACGACATAACATCCCACCAAAACCCAGTACGGCCGGGGCATATTAATCTCTAATGCCACCGCTAACGATACCGTCGATGTAGCAGCAATCACGACGCTATCCGCGAACTGTGCGGGTTGATAATGAAACTCAAGCGGGGCTACCGATGGTTTATTCAAGAAAATAAAAATCGTATAAATACAGGCGACTATCCCAGAAAACAAACAACCTAGTCCAACCAACCCAGTATAATAAGGTAATTCATTTGGTTGTATGGGCATAAATACTGCAATCGAGGTCGCCATCAAAATAAACAAACCACCCGGCGGCCCTAACCGGAAATACCGACTAAACAAAGTCACCCAAAACGTCACAACAAACACCAAGGGTAAAACCAGTACAGGTACCAAGTGTGCAATCAAACCCATAGCAAAACTAGCAACAAAGCCAAAACTACAAGCCAATACCTGTGCCATTCGAAAGAAAAAACTGCCTTCATACGGCAAATTAAGCACTACCATCGACCCCAATGATGCCAATAAGCCGATCGCTAATTGATCTAGCCATGCACCCAAGAAAACCGGAAAACTCACTGCAATAGCGACCATTAATGGCATATGCCATGGTCTTGGGTGTTGCTTAAATGTTACTAAATCACCGAGTGAGTCCTTCACCAGTTGCTTAGACATCTGCTTTGGTAGGTTATCAGATAACGACACTACCTATCTCCTCATCTATCTATACGCTATATGATTGACTACATGGTTGCTGTTTGAGTTATCTTTAACACCTTAAAAATTCATCCACTCTTTCAAAAATGCTGATACTTTACACTTATCGTTATTTAAGAATAACGTTTAATCATGGTTTATATTAGATACTATTGTATAAAATCTACTAAACAATAACCATTGTCAAATCGAAGCCGTGCTTGTTAACATTCACCTATATTGTTTGATAAAAAAATAACCTATCACAGTCATGCACGCGCTATTATTCGTATCAAGGCAAATTTAAACTCATAAAAAAACGTGACCTAAGAAACCTTAGACCACGTTTGGTATATCAATGCGCACTTGCGTAACAACAAGCAATGGCTGGCTTACTGTCTTATTCTGGCAGTGGTACACCGATACGACGGGCAACTTCTTCATAGCCTTCGATAACATTACCTAAGCTTTGACGGAAACGGTCTTTGTCCAATTTTTTCTTGGTTTCTTTGTCCCATACACGGCAGCCGTCTGGTGAGAACTCATCACCCAACACGATACGGTCTTTGAACACACCAAATTCTAGTTTGAAGTCAACCAACATCAAGCCGCCTTCATCAAACATTTTTGATAGGACATCATTCACCTGATAAGTTAGTTTTTTCATTTCGTCCAATTGTGCTTGTGTCGCCCAGCCCAATGACACTGACAATGATTCATTCACCATTGGATCGCCTAACGCGTCATCTTTGTAGAATAATTCAAAGGTTGGTGGGTTCAATGGTTGACCTTCTTCAAGACCCAAACGACGTACCAAGCTACCTGCCGCATAGTTACGTACCACACACTCCACTGGAATCATGGTCAAACGTTTAACCAATACTTCATCTTCGCTTAACTGAGATTCGAAGTGCGTTTCGATACCCGCTTCGCTCAATTTTTGCATGATGTAGGCGTTAAAGCGATTATTTACTTGGCCTTTACGCGCTAACTGCTCAATACGCTCCCCATTAAAGGCTGAGGTGTCATCACGAAAGTGCAAGATTAGGTAGTCAGGGTTATCAGTCGCAAATACTGATTTGGCTTTGCCTTTATAAAGTAGGTCTTGTTTTTGAACAGAAGGAGCAGTTTGCATGGCTTATGGTTCCATTGGTTACATAAAAAGTATATCGGTTACAGCAACTTGTGATAGTAGGTGTATCACGCGATTCGATTATTTTACTGAGCGAATCGGGGCTGGTAATTCAAAACGTTTGCCATTGTTGTCTAGCTTTAAGGTATTTTCCCCTGACTCAGGCACCTGATAAATCGGGGTAAATGGCAACGTCTGCGCATCAGCTGGTAACGCAATCGGCTCAAGTTTACGCGTTTTGCTGTACTCAAGTGAGTTGTCCGAGACATTACGTTTGAAAGTCGAACATCCCGTGGTTAGCGCAAGGGTGGCGGCCAATGTACAGACCGTAAGCGAACGAACAGAAACAATCATCATAATAAACCTGCTTTGGCTAAAGCTTCATCAATTACTGGTTGGTATTGGGCAGATAACCAAGTTAATGGCAAGCGGATACCCGGCTCGATACGACCCATTTTGTTTAAGGCATATTTCACTGGAATTGGGCTTGATTCAATAAACAAATCTCTATGTAAGTGCGCGACTTTTGCATCCAATGCTTCAGCTTGGGCGAACTCGCCTTTTAACACATGGTGACAAATTTGGCTCATGATGCCAGGGGCGATATTGGCCGTCACAGAGATATTGCCTTTGGCGCCGTGTTTCATGAGCTCAACCGCTGTCGCATCATCACCTGACATGACAATCATACGGCCTTTTACCGCTTCGATTAATTGTGCGCCGCGTGTAACATCACCTGTGGCATCTTTGATACCGATGATATTGTCAATATCTGCCAAACGCGCGACCGTGTCATTGTGCAAATCAACCACTGTACGACCCGGTACGTTATACAAGACTTGTGGAATATCCACCGCTTCAGCGATGGCTTTATAATGTAGGTACATACCCTCTTGGGTGGGTTTGTTGTAATACGGTGCAACCAATAATACCGCATCTGCGCCCACGGCTTTGGCATGCTGGGTCAATTCGATAGCTTCAACGGTGTTGTTCGCGCCCGTACCTGCAATCACCGGAATACGGCCTGCCACTTGCTTCATATAAAAATCCATGACTTCAGCGTGTTCAGTCATGGATAAAGTCGCAGATTCACCAGTGGTACCGACAGCAACAAGGGCATCAGTGCCTTGTTCGATTTGCCAATCAATTAAGTTTGCCAATGACTGCCAATCCACATCACCATTGCTTTGCATTGGGGTGATTAGGGCGGTCATCGAGCCTTGTAGCCTGTCCTGAATCGTCGCTTGCGTACTTGTCATACAAAATTACCTTTCGCCATACTAAGAGGCTTGTGTGTTACTATTAATAGAAAATCCGTTATAAACTATCCTTGTTTACCGAACTCAATGCGTTTACCGCTAGCAATGCTATTGCCGTCAATCGGTTATAGAGCTAGTTTAGCATAAAAATAATGCCAAGTTTAACCCTAATTACTGCCGGTCAATGTTGGATGCGTGTTAGCCAATACGTTAGTTAACGCGTTAAATCGTGGATTACTGATGGGGCTTAATAATGCCACGCTTGGCTATAACCGACAACAAGCAATACCACGCCTACTCTATTGATAAAACTTGCCTCTTGCTATCTAGCATGACGAACGTCTATCTATCAAAATTGACTTAGTCGCTATTACTTAATAACTAGTACTTAATAACTATGACTTATCCGCTGTTACTTGAATGGTTAAGACATCAATCGTGGGTGGACAAAATAACCGAAATGGCAGACCGGTCATACCAATGCCGGTGGTCGTCCATGACTGATAAGATGGGACTTGTTTTGGTTGATTGGCGTTATGATGGTGATGGGTAAATAAACCTGCAACCGAAGCATTGCCTGTCATCGCCTTGACCAATATGGGGGTCAAAAATGGTAGGTTGACTTGCCCGCCATGGGTTTGTCCTGCAATCACCAATACATGCGACCCAACTCGGTCTAACGCATGAGAATGGACTTTAAGCTGTTTGATATCATGGGTCGCAATAATTACGGGATGACCCGATTCACGTGGCGGCTGCGCTAGCTTTACTGACTCCGTCAAGCCCACCAACCGGATACCCCCCAAGTATAATGCTTGGTCATCAATCACCTGAATGCCCAACGTGGCCAACACTTGGGTTAAGCGCTCATTCGCCAACAGATAGTTACCACTACCTTGTTGTCTATCGATCGCTTGTAATTGCTCTACATCGGCTTGACTCAAGACACTGTAACAAGGTTTATTGAGAGCCTTAAAGATCAGCATTTGACCAATCAAGTCAGCGCCAGGGTGGTACAACCAATCACCAACACATAAGATAGCATCAACATCGAGTCGGTTAAGTTGGTTGACGAGGCGCTCAAGCCGCTGCTTGGTAGAAAAAATACCCACATGGATATCACCGATGACTGCTAAGCGTAAGGGTGATAGTGACTGGGCAGGAACTTGTCGGTTATCGGGTAATGCAATCTGACGATATTGGACACGTAGCCGATGCGGCTCGACCCAATTCATATATAAATAAAGTAGCGATAATACCGCAACCCACCAATAAAAGACTTGCCCATCGACTGATAAGTGCCAAATCGACCATGATAATAGCCACCATACCCAGTAATGTGCGTACAAGGTGACCAACTGGAGCATAACTTTGATTTTTTGCGTCTTTGGGTTGGCATAAAGCGTGCGTAAACCGGCTGCGATTACCACGCCAATGGCAATCCACCAACCGATTTGACCAAGCCAGTTTGTCAACCAGCTAGTAACGACGCTTTCGTCCATTCGTATCTGACACCCGTATCTGACAACGCTGTCGGTCACACGCTGGCTATCAACAGTCTGCCAATCGCCTGCGTTGACCTACTCTGTCATTACTGACATCGTATCCCATAAATTCAAGTCAGGTAATCTATTGGATAGATTATACCTTCTATAAAGCCGCTCATTATAAAGCGGCTCAACACGACTGACAATGTTATTCAATGGATATTCAGGTGTTTTCCCCAATCAATACGATTGAGATAATATCAAATCGACAAAATTCAACTATTTTAAAGGGTTTACTGTACTCGCTATTAGTGCTTATGAATCCAAACGAATACCCAAAATCAATGGTTGACCTTGACGAATCAGCTGCACGGTCACGACCCCTTGCTTAGGTAAGCGACTGACCGCTTGGACAAAATCATTGGTGGAAGTAATGTCCTTTTTATTAAATTGCACAATCACATCCCCTGCTGCCAAACCTGAAGAAGCCGCCAACCCAAATGGGTCAATCGCGGTGATTAATAAACCTTTCCCGCCAACCTCACGCTGTTCATTCGGTGTCAACATGCGTAAACGCAAGCCTAAGCGTACGTTGTTATTGGTAGCACTGGTATTCTTACTTTCTGCTGCGGTATCCGCAGGTGCGGTGGCAAGCTGCCCTCTTAACGTTAATGGTTGCTGATTGCGTTGCACCATCATGGTAAAGTTATCGCTAGGTTTGGCGCGTGTGATTAGGTTCATCAATGCCGCTGAGGTATCAATCCCGACACCATTGTAACTCAGTACAATATCACCGGCTTTTAGCCCTGCTTTATCAGCCGGTGAGTCTGGCGATACCTTAATAATCAGCGCGCCTTGCGGACGTGATAAACCATACGCATCCGCCAAATTTCGGTCAATATCCTGTGGGAAAACGCCCAAATATGGTCTGACCACTTCGCCGGTATTACGTAACTGCTGATAAACATCCATTGCCACTTCCATCGGAATAGAGAACGACAAGCCCATATAACCGCCCGTTCCACTAAAAATCCGTGAGTTAATCCCAACGACCTCACCGCGCTGGTTAAATAGCGGGCCGCCTGAGTTTCCTGGATTGAGCGCGACATCGGTTTGGATAAACGGCACATTGGTATCACGTGACATATTGCGTGATTTGGCACTAACAATCCCTGCCGAGGCAGAATAATCAAAGCCAAATGGCGAACCAATCGCCAAAACTGGCTCCCCGACTTTTAAACTATCTGAACTGCCAATCGGCAATGCGGGGAAATTATTACCCGTGACTTTAAGCACGGCCACGTCAGTACGCTCATCCGTACCAATCACTTTGGCATCCAACTCTCGACGGTCTGGCAACGTCACTGTTACTTTATCCGCGCCTTCAATCACATGATAGTTGGTCAGCATATAACCATCGGTTGACACGAAAAATGCCGTACCATACGCGTTTTCTGTCGCAGATGGTTGTTCCTCATAACCGCCTCTAGGGCCGCCCGCATAACGACGTAGCAACATAGCAGTTTGCATCTGTGCCAATTCTTCGGGACTGAGTTTTTTGGTCACATTGACCCGTGCGACCGATGGTGACACTTGCGACACCAATCCAGAAAAATCCATACCCGTAATAGCCGCTTGCGCCGTGATTGGCAGGATCGTTAATCCCCCCACCCCAATTAGACTTGTACTTAACACACTTGCCATCAGGGTCTTTTTACTGAACTTGATTAAATTTGTTAGATGAGCCACATGCCACTCCTTGAAATGCTGCATTGCGATGCTAGCAATACATCGTCTAAACACCTAAAAGGGATTATTAAATATCAAAAAAATCATCGAATCGGCCTAGCTGCATTGATAACTAGGTCAAACATAGGTAGATCAATGGATACGCAGATTGTAACCGACACATGAAGTGTGTATAGCATAAGATAGTTAATTGTCTAAAACATTGCCAAGCTTTTGCAATTTGGTAATACAAACCTGATTTTAGGCGCGCCGATGGGTGGTGAAAGGCTAAATTTTTTTTGTAAAACCTGTTATGATACCGCAAAGTATACTTACAGGACGTTGTCATGAACGAAACAAGCTCACAACCAAGCACACCTACATCGATTGAACATTGCTTTGACGTAGTCATTGTCGGTAGTGGTGGTGCTGGCTTGACCTTGGCGTTGTCACTACCCTCACATCTATCGATTGCCGTATTGGCCAAAGATAAATTGACCGAAGCAAGTACCTTTTATGCGCAAGGTGGTGTTGCAGCCGTCCTATCGGATGATGACTCTGTTGATGAGCATGTTAGTGATACCTTAATCGCGGGCGCTGGCCTTTGTCATGAAGACGCGGTACGCTTTACGGTGGAGAATAGCCGTGCGGCAGTCGAGTTTTTGTTAAAGCAAGGGGTGAAATTTACCCTGGATGAAAACGAAACCTTGCACCTAACCCGTGAGGGCGGTCATACCAAACGCCGCATTATCCATGCAGCCGATGCCACCGGTGTTGCGATTTCAACCACGCTGGTTGAGCGCGTGAAGCAATGTCCAAACGTCAAGTTATTCGAGTATGTCGCAGCCATTGACGTGATTACCACTAATAAACTTGCCAAACACAACTATGCCCCGATTACAGAAGCCAATCGTGCGGTTGGTTTGTATGCGCTTGATTTAAGCACCAACCAAGTCATGACCTTTGCCGCCCCATTTATCGCCTTGGCATGTGGTGGCGCGTCTAAGGCCTATTTATACACCTCAAATCCAGATATCGCGACCGGTGATGGTATCGCGATGGCATGGCGCGCAGGTTGCCGTGTGGCCAATATGGAATTTAACCAATTCCACCCGACTTGTCTTTACCACCCAGAAGCGCGTTCGTTTTTGATTACCGAAGCGATGCGCGGTGAAGGTGCTTATTTGCGCTTGCCACCCAGCAAGGAACACCCTGAGGGTGAGCGCTTTATGCTACGCTTCGATGAACGTGGAGAGTTAGCACCGCGTGATATCGTGGCACGTACCATTGACTTTGAAATGAAACGTTTAGGCATCCGCCATGTGTGGCTAGACATCACTCACAAAGACCCAGCATTTATCAAAGGTCATTTCCCAATGCTGTATGAGCGTTTGCTTGAATTGGGTATTGATATGACGGTGGATAAAATCCCTGTGGTACCAGCCGCCCATTACACCTGCGGTGGCGTGATGGTCAATCAAAATGCCCAAACCGATGTATTCAACCTTTATGCCTTGGGTGAGACCTCATTTACTGGTCTACACGGTGCCAATCGTATGGCGAGTAACTCACTGCTTGAGTGCTTTGTCTACGGTATGAGTGCGGCTAAGCATATTACGGCTGCCTTTGAAGAACAACGCGTACCTGAAGTACCCGCCTTACCGGCTTGGGATAGTCAAGACACCACCGACCCTGATGACGAAGTGGTTGTCCTACAAAACTGGGATGAAGTCCGTCAAGCCATGTGGCATTACGTGGGTATTGTACGCACAGATAAACGCTTACACCGCGCCCTGCGTCGTATCACGATGTTAAATCAAGAAATCAATGAATACTATGCCAACTTTGTAGTAAGCAAAAACTTAATCGAGCTTCGTAACTTGTTGTTGGTCTCTGAGCTTATCGTACGCTGTGCCTTGCGTCGTCATGAGTCACGCGGCTTACACTATAGCAACGACTTCCCACAAATGCTACCCGTCGCGGCGGATGTGATTTTAACCCCATCCCTACCGTCACCACTGGCCGAAGCATTGCCAGAAAGTCCCTAATACATCAGTATTGAACGTACAAAAAGACCAACGCGGTTAAAGCCGGTTGGTCTTTTTTATTTAAAACCATTGCATAGTTAAGGGGCTAACTGTGCTAGTACTCGAGCCAAGACGGCATCGATATCGCCACTGGCATCAATCCGTTTGACGCGTTCAGGCTGCTGCTGTGCCTGATAAGCAAAGCCTTGGTGTACCCGCTCAAAAAACGCAATCTGTTCTTGCTCAAAGCGATCCAGTTTACCGCGATTTTTGGCACGAGCCATACCTTCTAAGACTGGTAAATCTAACCAAATCGTGACATCCGGCAATGTCGGTACAAAGTTATCGACCAATAACGCAATCTGTGCCAAGGCTTGGCTATTGCCCTGATTACGGCCAAAGCCCTGATAGGCAACCGTTGAATCAATAAATCGATCGCACAACACCCATTGCCCTTGTGCCAGTGCCGGCTGAATCACAGTGGCGATATGGTCAGCCCGTGCCGCAAACATCAGTAGCAACTCGCTAGCATCACTCATGATAGTCGCTGGGTCTAACAATAGCCCACGTAAGGTTTCCGCAAATGGGCTACCACCCGGTTCACGGGTTTGCACAAAGTCGATCTGCTGCTCGCGTAAGTAATTAGCAACTTCATTGATAACCGTGGTCTTACCCACACCTTCTGTGCCCTCAAAGCTGATAAATTTAGGTTTATTCATAATCTGGCTCATAGTTAATCTATCCTAAGCAAATTGGGCAACAGTGAAAAGGCCGACGTGTTATGTCGGCCTATCGCTAATTCTTGAGATAACACCCACGCCTTACTTGGCTTGTGCGCGTTTTTCACGCAAGGTGCGTAAGTAGTCTTGTACCGCTTGGTTGTGGTCAGCCAAATTGCTGGTAAATTTGTGACCGCCGTTGCCGGTTGCCACAAAATATAGCGAATCGGTGTTATTAGGGTGTAATGCAGCCTTAATCGAATCCGCACTTGGCAACGCAATCGGGGTCGGTGGTAGACCATCGATTTGGTAGGTATTATATGGGGTTGGCTCTAGCAAATCAGACTTACGAATGTTGCCATCGTAACGCTCGCCCATACCATAGATCACGGTTGGGTCAGTTTGCAAACGCATATTTTTCTTTAAGCGATTCACAAACACACCTGCCACTTCGCCACGCTCGCTTGCTACACTGGTTTCTTTTTCGACAATCGAGGCCATAATTAGCGCCTCATACGGCGTGGTATACGGCAAACCCACTTGTCGATTGTTCCAGTTTTCCATCAAGGTATCATATTGACGTTTAAACAAATCGGTTAAGACTTTTTTGTCACTGGTCCCTTCGTTGAAATAATAGGTATCTGGCGCAAACCAGCCTTCTAAGTTGCCATTTGGTGTATAGGCGTCTGGGATTGACAACCCTAACTTCGCTGCATCGACACGCGTACCATCAATGACATCGTTTTTGATGCCTTTATTGGCAGAGAGATGGGCATATAAGTCTTTGGCGGTTTTGCCCTCAATGATTTGGACTTTAACAAAGGCAACTTTTTCACCTTGTTGTAACACCGACAGCAACTGCGCAAAGCTTGGGTTGGCCGGAATTTGATAAACACCTGAATGTAGCGGGGTTTTAATACGGGTCTTAACGTATAATTTAGCCAACGGTGCAACGAACATTTTTTGCTTTTTATCCCATTCGTCAATAAGGCCATAATACGTTTGGCCTTTTTCGACGGTCATCATTTTCTTAGGTTGTTCGATGGTCGAGTATAACGTGTTGTAAAAGGCAAATACTAACCACCCTAATACTAATACGATAAATCCAATAATGGCCAAACCACGATATTTTTTTGGCGATTTTTGGCGACCAGTGACCTTGTCACTAAAGTTACGTTGGGAGCGATTCATTAAGCTGGTATCCGTGGCACTATCGATGGGACTTTGGTTATTATTATTTTGGTTATTGCTATTGTCGGTGTTACTGGTATTTTGGTTTAATTGATTGGGCTGTTGCGGCTTATCGCTCATAGCTGTCTTCATTGGTGATGTTGATAGCGGAAATTTAACAATTTATTGTCAAAATAGCAACCCGTTTTGTTATCAGCCCTTTATCATCTTCGATTATTGTTTAATCTAACGCTTAGCATACCTAATCATCAAGAGGCAGTTCAATCGGTATTGGGTAAGCAAGCGTTAATGATCGATAATCGGACGATGTGGTGTATAGCCGCGCAATCGGGACTAGTCCGCGCACCGCATTACAAAACACCAAGCTGGTTAACTCGCTGATATCATCTTGTGTCAATACTCTTTCAGCAATCGGTTGTCCGCATTGGGCGCACTGGTCGATTACCACTTGGCGCATCACGCCTGCCACACCTGACTGCGTCAACGGTGGCGTAAACCATTGCCCATCTTGTAAGCGATAGAATAGATTACAAAACGTCCCCTCAACCCACTCACCTAAGACATTTTGTACTAGCCCCTCAAACAGGTTATCAATTTGCGCTTGGCAACTTAGTAGCTCGGCACTGGCTAATGCCTTGTCTTGCGCATTGAGTAGCTTTAAGCCCGCTAGCGGTTTGGGTAAACAGGCAATTTGCTGACGCAGCATAACGGCATAGGCTGGTGGTTGACAATACACTTGATTGGCTTGTTTGGCAAAAGACTGGGGCATAGGCGTGCTACTTAGCCATACATGCGCATCCCCATTAACAAAACCATAGCCACGGTTTTGTTGACGCGCGCGACATACTACTAGCTTTAACATTCCTTGTTGAATCGCGTTGGCCTGTTGCTGTAAAGCCGTCAATGCCGCCGGTATATCCACCGTAAGCTGTAACGCTTGGCAGCTTTTACGAATACGTGCCGCATGATAATCAAGCCAATTGACTTCCCCATTTACCACGGCGATTGTGGTAAAAAACCCATCGCCATACGAAATCACCCGTTCATCAATCGCAACATGCTCAATCGGTCGCTGCGTTATCACGTCATACCACATGCTTTTTCCTATTTTTTTAGTACCAATATACAGCTAAAAAACTCACATTTGGCCATGGCAACACCAACCCCGTTAATGGTTGCATCACGGATGGTCTGTCCCATTAACATGTTTTCGACCAGTTGCGCACCTTCGCGATTACCTAGCCAACCGCGTGCAAGTTGGTACACATGCCCGGCATAATTAATGCCAAGTTTTTGCTCACGTGCATTGTCACTGACATTCGAATAATACCAGCCGAATTCGACAAATTTTGGTGAGTCAATGACATCAAAATAAGGCGTGGCCGGATTTGCAAACTGATACTGGGTGGCCGGATTACTATTAAAATCTAGGCTTTTGGTATCGGTTTTTGGGGCTTTCCCAAGTTGCGCACCAATATGCTGATTAATGGCATTAATATCCTTTAGTGGTAATTTGGTTACCGTCTGCTGTTGCCATTGGTCAAAGGGATAATTGATTGGTTGCGTACTTGGGTTACTAACGGTCGATGCCGTATGGGTCGCGCTCACACTACTTGCCGTATCACTGGTGACGCTTGCATTCGTATTATTGCGTTGGGTCAGCGCGGTGACCTTATCACAGCTTGATAACACCATCGGTAAGATAGATAATAGTGCCATACCTAGCATTCTACCGCCACGTCGACGCAGTGGCGCGTGACTGACCCACGGTAAAACGGTTAACTTATTCATCTATCTATTCCAACTGTTCTAGTATTTGCGGATTGGTTTTTTAATTTTGCTATATGACCAACTATTGTAACGAATAAATGTTACCCAACTCAAAACCTTATTTGTATAAACTTAACGCTGGTTTACTTTTTTGCTGAGCACTTAGGCAGTTATACCAGTAAACATACTGATTTGACTAAATTTGCCTTATAATAGCGTTTTTACCATTCTCTAGGATGTGCGCTGTGTCTTATCATTGTATCGTGATCGGCAACCCAATTGTCCATAGTAAATCCCCTGAGTTACACCAAGCGTTTGCTCAGCAAACTGGCGTTGATTTGGTGTACCAACGTCAACTGTGCCCCAATGATGACGCCAGTTTTACCGCAGTGGTTGAAGCATTTTTTGCCGGTGGCGGTACAGGCGCTAATGTCACAGTACCTTTTAAAGAAATGGCATTTGCGCTTTGCCAAACACATGGAAACCTGTCTGATTACGCACAAGGTGCCGGAGCGGTCAATACACTGGCGATTCAAGACGGCAAGTTATATGGCGATAACACGGATGGCCGTGGCTTGGTCAATCACATGCGCCAACTTGGTTGGAAATTAGAGGGTCAACGTGTCTTGATTCTAGGTGCCGGTGGTGCCAGTCGCGGGACATTGCTACCGATGCTAGAATCTGGCGTGAGCGCGATTCATATTGCCAACCGTACCGCCAATAAGGCTCAAGCGCTATTAGACACCTTGCCTGTCAGTGACTTGCCACTTAGCGCGTCAAGCCTAGACGATATCCCAGACGCGCATTATGATATTGTGATTAATGCGACTTCGATTGGGTTATCAGGTGAGGCGTTACCGTTTCGCCGTGATTTAACCGCGACTTACGCGTATGACATGATGTACGGCAAACCCTCAGCGTTTTTGGACTTTTTTAATCAGCAAGGTGCGACCACGAGTGATGGATTGGGTATGTTGATTCACCAAGGTGCGTTAAGCTTTGCCTTATGGACAGACCAAGCGGTCGACTTGGTCAACCTTGGCAATCCCTTTACCGCATAAAGCAGAGCAAAACTGAGTGAAATTAGGAATTAAAAAAAGCGTAGATACCTGACTACGCTTTTTTATTAGACACTTATGAACAACTACTAGTAATTAGTAGTAGCCTAACAACTTCCACCACACGAGACCAACCACTAGCCATAACAGTGAGTTCACGATACTCATGACAAAGCCGGCTTTCCACCATTCACCCAATGTGGCAAAGCCAGAACTGAAAATCACGGGCGCTGTACCTGTCGCATAATGGGTCAAACTCATCATAATATTACCGGCTGATGCCAAAATCAGTGCATACAGTAGCGGTGGCGCACCCAACGCCAGACCCACCCCATAAAATGCGGCAAACATTGCGGTGATGTGTGCCGTGGTACTGGCAAAGAAGTAATGGGTGTACAGATAGACCAAGGTTAAAATCGCACACGCACCGACCCAACCAATGCCCAAATGACCAATACCGGTTTGGATATTGGTGGCAAACCATTTGATTAGGCCCAATTTATCCAAAAACGTTGCCATCATTACCAACGCACCAAACCATACAATCGTATCCCATGCTGATTTTTGCTTCAGCACATCATCCCACGTTAGCACGCCTGAGAGTAATAGCAAGCTTAAACCAATCAATGCCGCTGTGGTCGCATCGACACTAAAGGCCTCACCCAAAATCATCGCTGGTATATTCGCCCACAATATCAACATCAGCGCAAAAACACCCAACATGATTTTTTCATCTTTGTGAATTGGGCCTAACGCTTTTAGATTTTCTTTGGCAAATTCAGGTGCGTTCGGTGTGGTTTTGATTTCAGGTGGATACAGCTTATAAATCACCAACGGCATCACTAACAGACACACCACACCGGGGACAAACATCGCTACCGCCCACGTTGTCCAGCTTAAATGAATTTGTTGACCGGTTAATTTACCCACGAGTTCAACGACCAATGGATTGGGTGCTGTTGCTGTGATAAACATGCCCGAGGTAATGGGGTTAGCATTAAAGTTCACTAAGGACAAATAACGACCCACACGGTTTTGGGTATTGTTCTCGACATCCGACCCTAAAGAGTGCGAAATCGCCTTCATAATCGGGTGAATAATACCACCGCCGCGCGCGGTATTTGATGGGGTAATCGGTGCTAAGACCAGTTCTGCCAACACGAACGAATAGCCGATGCCCAAAGTCTTTTTACCAAATATCGAGATAAAATAATAACCAATACGCTTACCCAACCCTGTCTTGGTCAACCCATACGAAATCATGACCGCAATACCAATCAGCCAAATTAGCGTACTCGATAAACTCGATAAGGCATCTTTGACTGCGACTGCCGGCTTATCACTGGTCACGCCTGTCAAAGCAACGACTGCCATAGACAGCATGGCTAACGCACCAATTGGCATCGCTTTACCAATAATTGCCGCAATTGTACCGATAAATATCGCTAGCAAATGCCAAGCTTCTGGCTTAACGCCTTCGGGTACGGGAATCACAAACCAAATAATCAGTGTCAATGCCACGGCAATCGCCATCGGAATTGGCGCAAAGCCTAATCCTGTACTGCGATGTTCATCCGGCACAGGCATCGTTGTAATGGGTAATGGCGTTGTCTTAGGTGCTTCAGTTATCTTGGATGGTTTAGTTGGTGGTGTGGATGGTGGAGAATTGGGCTTATCAGGTAATGACATGGGGTACCTCCATCGTTCAATAAACAAAAAAATCTTACCGATATAACTGGCTATTTATTAGTAAATTTTTCTATTAATTATTTTTTATTAAGTTAAACTTTATTTTTATACTTAAAAATTAAACTAAAATACCACAAAAATCATTAGCGTTTTTGTACAATCCGATAATTTATCCAGTTATATACAAAAATTTGGTAGCTAAAAATTCATTAGGCATAAAAAAACCAGCCCAAAATCCGTATCAGATAGTTGGGCTGGTTGTATCATAGTGCGCGTTTAAGACAAACAGCTAAGACAATAACAAATGATTACTGACGCTGAAATTGTGATAACTGCGATAAAATTTCGTTAATTTCATTATTCGCTTCACCGTCAGTATCCAGATTACCGTTTGGCGTTAGGTTATCCATTACCTGTGGCAATAGCTCAGCCAGACCTTGTTGAATCTCATGGGTATCTGCACCGGTTTGCTGCGCCACTTGGTCAATATCTTGTTGATCAAACAGTTGGGCAATATTACCCGCATCGATAAACTCATTTTGATCGGTACTCATCCAAGAATTGGCTTGCTGACCAAAACCCATATTACGAATTTTGTCTAACGCACCTGATAAACCGCCATTACGTTGGATAAACATCAATACGACCGGTAATAAAGCTGCCATTAGCATACCTTTACCACCAAATCCTGAACGGCTAACACCTGAGCTACCCATGTTATTACCCAATGCACCGCCTAAGCCGCCGCCCATGCCACCACCTAAGACACTACCAAGCACTTGGCCTAACATGCCGCCACCCATACTACCGCCCAGAGAACCACCTAAACCACTGTTCATTGAGCTACCCATACCACCGCGCATCAAACCACCCAACACGTCGTCAAGACCAAAACCATCTTGTTGCCCGGTTCTTGAACCGCCAAACATACCACCCAGACCACCACCTAAACCACCTTGGCTGATGTTAGTTGGCATTTGTGTTTGACCTTGCATTTTATTTTGAATCGCATTTTGGGCAATTTGGGTTACCAAGCTGGTTAATAAACTCATAGCTATATCCTTAATTTTTATGTTTTTTAAAGATTGTTAAAATCGTCTTTAAAATTGGTTTTACATTATTATAGACGTTATCAAGCCACTATTTATCACAAGCTATCACTTCTCACGAGCTATCACGAGCGATAGTGGCCAACTGCAGTAACGAATTTTGATTGTAGCAAGTTTCATCGTAACGAACAGCATCTATTGGATACAACATTTGTTACCGCAGACAATTGGTAGTTTAGGTGATTATTGATTGGCTAATACGCTTAGCTGGCGCCAACTATCCACATCAAGTTGGTCTTGCCAAATAATAAACTGTTGGTGTAGTGATTGGGTGTCACCAGATAGCGGGGTCTTAGTGTCAAACTCTAATACCATGACATGACCATAATGATGAATATGGGTTAAGGTCGCAGCATACATATCGCTGACACTGCCCCATGGGGTACGAAGATAGCCTTGCACCCATTGTAGCTGCCATTCCATATCTTGTAAGCTACTGATATTGGTGGGTCGACCCGATGTCAAGGTCAAGGCCGTTAAAGCCAGTAGTTGCTTACTCAATAACTGGCTTAGTATCGTACAACTGATTAATAAAACCACTAACCCAATGCGATAACTCATCGGTAAGGCAAGTAGGCTCAGCATCAATGCCAAGCCAAGCACCAAGGCAAACCAAGTAACCAGCCGATAATGACTACTACTTAGTTTGACATCGATGGTAATAAATGGCGTCAAGGTAACCATGAATTATAAAATCATGACAATCATCAAGTATTGGATGCCGCTTTTAAGACCTTGAGTTTGGCAATTAAATCTGCAAAGTCCGGCTCGGTTGGGTGATTGTGTAAGAACCAATCAAGCAAATCCGGGTCTTCTTGTTCAACCAATTTGGCAAAAGTCGCTTGTTCTTCTGGGCTAGCAGTCAAATAATGGTCACGCACGTATGGGTCAAAATAATAGTCTAGCTCTTTAAGACCACGACGCGCACGGTAAATCACTTTACGTTGCTCTAAGGTCGGTTCAATACTGTTATTACTCATTGTCTTTCCCTCAAGGTTTATATAAAAAAGTCTAGGTAAAAGTTACTACCAATTAACGGTATATTATAGACCTGACTCATTGTTAGTTTGATTCATCGCTTGCCACAAGGCGATGCCGGCTTTGACCTGCGCCACATTGTGCGTACGCACAATACATGCCCCTTGTTGTACGGCCATTAATCCGGCTGCCATACTAACTGGGTCACGGTCGCTCACCTCGGACGGCAAACCAGCGCGGCGCAGCACCTCACCCATTGAACGCTTACGGGAAATCGCCACCATCACCGGTAAGTTAAACTCGTGTAAGCGATAAAACTGGTCAAGCCACGCCATATTTTGTTCAAAGTTTTTGGCAAAACCAAACCCTGGATCGATGATGAGATTATGGTGTTTGACACCGCCTTGGGTAACGATGGTTAAACGCTGTTCAAGTTCAGTTAACACATCTTCAATCAGGTTATCATAGTTATCCAGTTGGTTCATGGTGGTTGGCTCGCCACGCATATGCATCAGCATCACTGGAATAGCAAGCTTGGCGGCTGTTTCTACTGCATGTGGCCTAGTTAAAGCACGGACGTCATTCCAAATCCCCGCCCCGGCGTCACTACAAGCTGTCATCACGACTGGCGAGCTGGTATCTACCGAAATCCAAATGCCGTCTTTGGCAAAGTTTTGGCTAATCGCTTCCACTACGGCTACAGTGCGGTCAAGCTCCTCTTGCTCACTCACCGGACTGGCATTTGGGCGGGTGGACTCACCCCCCACATCAATAATGGTTGCACCCTCTTTAATCATTTGCTCAGCATGGCGCAATGCCGCATCCAAGGTATTGTGTTTTCCCCCATCCGAAAAAGAATCAGGCGTGACATTCAAAATTCCCATAATATGCGGCGTTGATAAATCTAAACGTTGATTTTTGTAGTGAATATGAAATTCTGGAATAGGACGTAACTGCATAGGCCTCTCAATAACCACAATTTAAAATGCTTTATTAGAAAATCATTGTATGCCAAAAACCAAAAAACCGCTATTTTTACATAGCGGTTTTTATTTGCTTACCTAGCTCGTATTACATCGCTGGTAATGGCGGTGGTGTCAGCCCACTATCACCCGATGAAGGTGGTGCCTGTGGTTTTTCAAAGCTGACTTTCACCGGCTCTTGATAAACCTTAGGCTCACGTGGTGGTAGACCTGCCATAATGTCTTGCAATTGGTCACGGTCAATGGTTTCCCATTTCATCAGCGCATCCACCATCGCATGCATTTTATCGGCATTGTGCTCGATTAATTCACGCGCGATATCATATTGTTGCTCTAAGATACGACGGACTTCATCATCGACTTTTTGCTGTGTTGCCTCAGAGATAGTACGTGAGCTACCACCAAAGTAACCTGAGTTTTCGTCTTCTTCGTATACCATCACACCCAGCGCATCTGACATACCATATTTGGTTACCATTGCACGCGCCATTTTGGTCGCACGTTCAAAGTCGTTTGACGCGCCAGTAGACTGCTGATTGATAAAGACTTCTTCAGCAATACGACCACCGAATAAAATCGCAATGTCATTTAGCATTTTTGATTTATACATGCTGACTTGGTCATGTTCAGGCAACTGCCAAGTCACACCCAATGCCCAACCACGTGGCATGATAGTCACTTTATGCACCGGATCCGTACCCGGTAGCATCTCTGCAACCAATGCATGACCTGCTTCATGATAAGCTGTGGCACGGCGTTCTTCTTCACGCAATACCATTGATTTGCGCTCAGGGCCCATGAATAGCTTATCTTTGGCTTCTTCAAAGTCGTTCATATCAACGCTTTGCTTGCTATTACGAGCAGCAAACAATGCGGCTTCGTTGACTAAGTTTGCCAACTGCGCACCACTAAAACCTGGTGTACCACGCGCCAAGGCACGGACATCGACACCAATGGTTGACGGTAGTTTTTTGAGGTGAACACGTAAGATTTGCTCACGGCCTTTGATATCTGGCAAGCCGACTTGGACTTGACGGTCAAAACGACCTGGACGCAATAACGCTTTATCTAGCACGTCGACACGGTTCGTTGCTGCAATCACAATCACACCGTCATTACCTTCAAAGCCGTCCATCTCAACCAATAATTGGTTCAAGGTTTGTTCGCGTTCATCATGACCACCGCCCATACCGGCACCACGATGACGGCCAACGGCATCAATCTCATCAATGAAGATAATACAAGGGGCGTTCTTTTTGGCTTGTTCGAACATATCACGAACACGGCTAGCACCGACACCCACGAACATCTCAACGAAATCAGAACCTGAAATCGAGAAGAAAGGTACTTTCGCTTCACCGGCAATCGCTTTAGCCAATAAGGTTTTACCCGTACCCGGTGGGCCGACCATCAGAACACCGCGAGGAATCGTCGCGCCCAATTTGGTAAATTTTTCTGGGTCGCGTAAGAAGTCAACGATTTCTGTCACTTCTTGCTTGGCCTCATCACAGCCAGCCACATCGGTGAAATTAACCTTGATTTGGTCTTCACTGAGCATTTTGGCTTTTGACTTACCAAAACTCATCGGCCCCATGCCACGGCCACCACCAGCACCACCGCCATTCATGTTACGCATGATGAACAAGAACAGACCGATAATCAGCAGGACTGGGAAACTGGCAATCAATAGCTGCATTAGCACGCTTTGGCGCTCTGGGGTTGCCCCTTGCACCTCGACATTGTGCTTCATCAGCTTTGGCATCAGCTCATTATCCTGAATCAATGGGCGTACCGTCTCAAACGTTGAACCGTTTTTCTTTTCACCGGTAATCTGTTCACCATCGATTTTGACACTCTTAATTTGGTCCGTCGTCACTTGGGTAACAAATTGAGAATAGTTGAGCTTATCAGGTTGATTGTTGGTATCGAAGTTGCTAAATACAAGCACCAAGACACCTATCACAACCAACCACAATAAGGTATTTTTTACCATGTCGCTCACGTTGTTGTTCCATCCTTTGCGTTGTGGTGGTTTTGGTTGATAAAAATTGTGTGTGCTCTAGCCTTCCATGACTGAGCCACCCTGACGGCAGTTTGCCAATCAATTTTGGTAGTAATGTGGACGCAATCTAAAGAAGGTAGGCGGATTCTAATCTTGTAATATAGCATGATATAGGGTCGAAGATTAGTCTTATCAAGCGCCAAATCTGTTATTTTCTAGTAAAACTTTGCACAAGTTTTAGCGCTTGATAGTATTGATGTAACAAGGCTAGATTCAGCCTTGTCACTTAGTTTAGCTAACGAAGCTTTTTCTGGTCTGAATGAATTGCATTAAATGAGAAAGCTGAATTAAGCGAATTGTTATAATTTGGTTTATTTGGTCGCAATCCAGTACATTTCTTTGGAGCGCGCACGTGATGCTGCGGGTTTGATACTGCGTACTTTACTAAATTTTTGTTGCATGGCTTTGCGAAGTTCATCTGAGCCTTCGCCTTGGAACACCTTAATTACCAAGGTACCACCTTCTTCCAATACTTGTTCAGCAAAATCGACAGCTAGCTCACACAAATAAATCATACGTGGTTGGTCGACCGCAGCAAAACCTGATGTATTAGGCGCCATATCTGATAAGACGACATCAACGGGCTTACCGGCGACTTCTGACATGATTTTGTCAAAAACTTCTTGCTCACGGAAGTCACCTTGGATGAAGGTCACGTTTTCAAGCGTGTCCATCGGCAAAATATCTGACGCAATCAATTTACCATTATCACCCACCAATTTACCGGCAACTTGTGACCAACTTCCTGGCGCTGAGCCTAAGTCGACTACCGTCATACCCTTTTTGATAAGCTGCAATTTTTCATTGATTTCGAGCAGTTTGTAAGCGGCACGCGCACGATAGCCATCGCGTTGGGCGAGTTTGACATAATGGTCATCGAGGTGCTCTTTCATCCAAGCACGGCTACTTTTTGACAGTTTTTTATTGGTAATTCGGGTGGCCATAACAGATACAATACTCGTGGGTTAACGCATTAATGCTTAACAAAAATTTTTTCGATTTCGCTGCGTATTTTAGCACAGTTGCTTGATAAAGGCGTTAAGTTTTGCCGCTGCCTACTATCAGCACACTGAATATTACCAATATCAAAAGACATCCTATAGAGCGGCATGCCATTATCCAGTTTACTGATAAATTAGTATGCAATTTAGGGTGTCTCAGATTCTTTGTCGCCTTGCCTATGCTATACTAGCAGTCAATTTTTTATTTGATAGGCAAGTAAGTATGGCAAAGTCAACGTTAACTAATACCCAACTCAAGGAACTTAAAGCCATTGGGCATCAGTTAAACCCTGTGGTAATCGTTGGTGGAAATGGTCTGACTGACTCTTTGATTGAGGAAGTTAATCGCGCTTTAAACGACCATGAGTTGATTAAGGTAAAAATCCCAGCCGGTAGCAAAGAAGAACGAGATGCGGTGAATCAAGCTATTAGTGAAGCGACTGGCTCAACGATAGTGACCAGTATCGGCCGTATGGTGTTATTGCTACGTCGCAATCCAGAAGCGAATCCTAAGTTATCAAACTTGGCACGTTTTGGCTAAGGCGACAATGGACACATTACAAGGTGTGACATTCGTACTGACGGGCACGGTTGAACCACCAACCGTACCGGCAACGCTGGCTGACTTGTTCAGCCACTACCAGCTCTCAGTACATGTGGTCGCTGACAGTGAATTTTTAACCATACTATTTGATGCTACCCATCCCAAGATTGGTGATAGTCAAACCGCCTTACAAGCTGGCCTATGGGCAAATTTTCCGACATTTAGTCCATTGGCGCTTGAACGTGTGATGCGCCAAGATTATTTATGGCAAGCAGATTGTTTTGAGTGTT
>CALJUC010000035.1 GCA_937975585.1 uncultured Moraxella sp.
ATAAGTCGGTTTACTCTCGATGCCATGCACCAGTTTTTGATATCGTGTATGATGGGGTGTTTGTGCCAGTGAGCAAAGCAGATGATTTAGCAGGGCGGTATTGGCGAGAGTGTAAAAACCCCGCAATTTAGCGGGGTTTAGTGGTAAGTTTATAATCAACATTTCAATCCACGCATAAATGCGATAAGCTGATGTTAAAACATTACTGCATGACAATCAATCATTTTTTATGGGTGATGACAACAACGCATTTGCAATATTAGGCATAGCAGCAAATGACTTAATACCAACATCCTTTAAATTATCCAAGGCAATATTTACCTCTGCTATATCGTTTTGCCCAATCGCTTGCTCAAGATGTTTATAAGCATCAAAAAAAGCATCTTGTTTTTGTTGCGCCCACTCACTAACTATATTTTGCTTAACATCAGCAGATAGATTGTAGCGTAGGCGTTGCGTGATTGATTTATGTTTTGGCATATTTAGTCCTTAAAAATAAAAGACAGCCCAAATATTAGGCTGTCCTGATGTTAATTATTCATCTGCAAATTCGTCTGCTATGTTCCACGCTTCATCGATTTGGCGTTTTTCGTCATCGGTCAAAGGTGGTTTGTTTGCAATCATGATACGCTCGCACAAATCCCATTCAACTGCTATTAATTTGTCGATTATAACCGATGATGGGTTTTTGCCTTCGGCATCTCTTAAAAACTGATGTTTTGAGTAGATAGGCTCGTACTTGTCGTAGCCCTCTGTCGTTATCTCGCGGCGGTTATTCCAGTCTAACGTAACAATAAGCTCATGGGTTTCGCCATCTAAAATTAGATATCGCTTCTCCATGTCGTTTTTGTCAGCCTCGATAAACTCGGTGATTTTTGCCAAGTTTGCATGATATACATCAAAAGCGTGGAATTTTTTAGCGGTTTTGCCATTTAACATTTTATTTATCCTTATTATTTGACCCTATCCATTGCTAGATAGGGCGTTGTTATTTTGGTTGTTATGCTAGATGTGGATTGTTTTCGTAAAAAATCTCGATTAAATCAGAGATAAAACCTTGTTCTTTGCACCCAATAAAAAATGATTTGGTGTTGGTTGCAATGATATTACCGTTGTGCATGAGGTTGTAATATTGGATGCCATCTAAACGACCAGCTTTTTCGATTGTGTATTTCATTGGATTTTCCTCTCACCCGTTTGGGTGCGTTAGTTTGATTATCAAGAGAGCTTATCTCGTCTTGATGGTTATATTGTGCCTTATTATTTGCACAAGGTCAAGCAATAAGTTAATTATTTTTTAAAAAATCATCAATCATTTTTGCCCTATCTGCGAGTAGCTGTTTTACTTCTTTATCCACAAAATCAGAGATAGGGCGAGTGCCTGCTGTCCAATGTCTAATGCGTCTTACATCAACATTGAGTGAGCGAGCAAGGTTGGCTTGCCACTGGTCACCATACAATAGCTGACCTGCGGTGGTTAATTGGTCGATTGTCATAGATTATCCTTATTTGATTAGTGAGTAAAAAGCGATTGATGCAATACGAGTGTAAGGTGAGCGATGTTTACCACCCTCGTTAAATTGGTATTTAGCACCAAGCTCACGAGTTACATTGATTGATAGATTGGGTTTAGTGCTAGATAGGCACATACAATAAGCACCTTTCTTTTTTCCGTTTTCGTCAGTCCATGTTGCCCAATGTACTGAGCTATAAGGTTTGCCATTAGCAAAACATGGCGCAATTAAGCCAACAACTTTTTTAAACTCTGACAGGATGTGTTTTAAGCAAAGAGCAAAAGTAGCAGAGTAGCTATCACCTTGCTTAATAGTGTTTTTAGTCCAAAGGTGAGCTAGTTTAAAGATGTCTGATTTAGTAGATGATTTCATGGTGTTGTCCTCGTAGTTTAGACTGGTACGATTACCTTGTCTGTATGTGCTTATTGTGCCTTATTTATTGCACAGTGTCAACACTAATTGCAAATATTTTAAATTATTTTACCCAAATAAAAACCCGCATTAGCGGGTCTTTTTAACTTGCGCGGCGTCTGCCTCGTTTGGGTGCGGATGTAGTGAGCAGGGCAATCGCTTGCTCACGATTATAGAGATGTTTGCCATTTGTGCCGATGTTGATATTGATACAGCGATTGACGATGGTTGATTTGCTCAGTGTCAGTTTGTCAGCAAGCCAAGCTGCGCTTACGATATCAGGCTCATCATTGGCGCAGTTGATACCAACAATCTGTCCACCTGCAATCACGTCACCAAGGCAGAGTCTTGGCGGCGCATCGGCGATAATCTCAATTTTCTAAGCCGCCTGTGTGGCGGTGAATCAGAATATAAACACTACTCATGACTACACAATTTTCTA
>CALJUC010000036.1 GCA_937975585.1 uncultured Moraxella sp.
ACAATTGCCTTATATCCACCGCCTGAAGTCGGTGGTTTTACGGCAATAGAGGATAGAGGATAATGTACCCAATACCCACTTTCAACCAAATACGAGCTACCATTCTCAATGAGTATCTCAATCAAACAGGACTTGCTATTCCTGACGATAGCGATGCCAGTATTCGAGCGGATGGTACAGCGGCAATAGTCGAAGGGCTATACGCACACCAAAACTACATTGTACGTCAATTATTTGTGCAAACGGCAGATGAGCCATATCTCTATATCCATGCCGACCAAATTGGTCTACCGCGTCTTGGTGGTAGCATGGCAACAGGTCAAATCCAAGCCATTGCTACCACTACAGGGGTTGAAATACCTGTGGGCAGCCGTCTCACCGATGCTAAAGGCTACTATTGGAAAACCACAAATAGCGCTATCACAACCGCAGGTAAGGCGGTCACACTACAAATTCAGGCGGATAATGTGGGCGCAAGCTACAATCGCCAAGGTAGTCTGATGTGGGTGAGTGCAATCACTGGTGTTATGCCAACTGTATCAATTACCACATTATCGGGTGGCAGTGACGGCGAAAACTTAGAACGCTGGCGTAATCGCCTATGGGAAGCAAAGAAATTAGGTAAGAGCCTATCACGCTACGAAGACCTACGCCAAGCGGTGCTAGGTGTGGCAGGTGTTGCCAATGCCTATATCTATCCACGTAGACGCGGTGTGGGTTCTGTCGATGTCGCTGTGACAGCCGTGGGGGCTAATGGCGCGACGTTGCCAAGTGATGAGTTGCTTACCCAAGCCCAATATGCCTTGCAACAGGCTGCCGTTTTTTTTGAAGATATTAAAGCCTTTAAGCCTACTATTATTAGCTTAGATGTGACTGCCAAAGTGACAGGCGTAAACATTAACAATGGTGAAATCTATAACATTATTGAGCGATATTTGACCGCACTTGCCCCAGCTGAAAGCTACCGTGAGTCGGTGTTATCTGCATTGATTTTGGGCGTAACAGGGGTGACAGATGTGGTGCTCAATCCTAACCAAAACATTGACCCTACAGTAAGTATGGAGCAAGTTGGGTGGATAAGAGCAGGAACGATTAAGGTGACGCAATGATAACAACCCAAGAACAGATTGCCGATGTTCTAATTGCCCACCTACCACACGGTGCTTATGATATGGCAATAGACACTTTATTGCACCAAGATATCATGGCTCATGCCAAGCCTTTTGCTGACATTTTGGCAAAAGCAGACGTGATTTTAGGCAGCACCAACCGCATACCGCTTGAGCTATTAGCAGAGTATGAACGTGAGTATGGACTGCCTTTGGGTTGTGGTGTTGACAACACCCAACTCAATGAACAGACACGTTTGACAGAGCTTGAGCGCGTCATGCATGAAGGTCATGTTCTGCTTAATCGCCAAGGATTAGAGAGCTTATTTGCTCGTTATAATCAGCAAATTCTAAAAGTTAAGACATATAAACCAATGCAATCGACTGGCAAATGCACTGACCCAGTTAACACTGAAAGACTAAGGTTTAAAGCCACAGTCACTGTTAAAGCGCCGCTCACTGTTTCATTGCCTTGCTTGGAGCGGCACTATCTACCAGCTGCACTACGCATTGACCTCATTGTACAAGATTAAAGGATGACCTATGCACCGTATTGACTCTGCTACCGCCCGCCAAAACCTCAACGGGGCTGGCAAAAATGGCTTTCATGATAATGCTGATTTACCCAATCAAGACGCAACCTATCTTACCCCTGCATGGTGTAATACTGTGCAGGAAGAAGTTGCGAATGTCATCGAAGGCTTTGGCGGTGCGTTAGATAAACTAGATAATAAGCAATTATTAAATATTCTAACGGCTACCTTTGCCAAAAACACTGCTCTACAAAATGCGGTTGATGACTATATTGATAAGTTTGCACAACAAGGTAGCCGAATCCTTGCTGTGGAGAATCGAATCTACGAAGATACTAAAGTTGGTGATGTCTTTGTTACCACTACTCATTTCGATACGTCTGCTCAAGTTGCAATACATAAAGGCTATGGTACGTGGGCGCGTGAAGCAGAAGGTCGTGCTATCGTTGGTTATTCAAGCCAAGCCGATAGCCCAGAGTGGACTAAAATTAATGGTAATTTGTATGGTGAAGATAAAGTTCAATTAACAATTCAGGAGATGCCTGACCATAAGCATAAATTTGTGAGCACTATTGATGGTACGCTTGATATTTCTAGACAATTAAATATTTTAGGATTAAATGAAGATATTGATTACTCAACTATTCAATATAGAGAATTTGCATATAGCCCAGATAATGTGAGTGATTCTGCTTTCTTGCAATCAACAAAAGCTGGTGTTGGTGGTGATAAACCACATAATAACGTCCAACTATCAAAAATTTACAATGTGTGGCGACGTATCGCTTAATCTAGTCTAAAATAAATTAAAAAACCCGCTTTAAGCAGCGGGTTAAGTCTAAAATAACTTATAAAATCTAGTCTAAAATAAATTACAAATTAGTCTAAAATAAATTCGCAAATTACAGCACAATTATGGCACAAAGATTTTTTTATGTGCCTTAGTGATAAAACGGGGTCAC
>CALJUC010000037.1 GCA_937975585.1 uncultured Moraxella sp.
CAATAAAGTAAATAACTTACTTTGAGTGGATTTAAAATTTGGTGGAGCTAAGGAGAGTCGAACTCCTGACCCCTACAATGCCATTGTAGTGCTCTACCAACTGAGCTATAGCCCCAATGTTTGCATGTTAAGCAAAAATTTTAAACCCTTTGCCTAAGAGTGGGCGTATTTTATTGAAAACTAAAAACCGTGTCAATAGCCAAACTGCGAAAAAACCATTTTTTTTAAACTTTTTACGCTATAATAGCGGGCGGCTGATTCTTCTCGTTAGCGCATCGAATTTTGTAGACAGTTAGTCAAAAACTGCCTATCCTCATACCCGCTACCGCAAACCCTTTGGCGTTGCCATTCTTCGCCACCGTACACCTTGTATTATCGCCTACTCATTATTCATATTAAAGGATATCGTTCATGCCGCTTATTGATTTTATTTTGCACATTGGCGACCACTTGCAGCAGTTGGTCAATGACTATGGCTCATGGATTTATGCGATTTTATTTGTCATTGTGTTTTGTGAAACAGGACTTGTGGTATTGCCGTTTTTACCAGGTGATTCGATGCTGTTTGCAGCCGGTACCATTGCGGCAGTAGGCGATATGAATATCTTTATGTTAATCGGGCTGCTCATTATCGCGGCGATTTTGGGCGATTTTGTGAACTTCGAGATTGGCAAACATTTTGGTCAAAAGCTATTTGCCAACCCTAACTCGAAGATTTTTAAGCAAAGTTACTTAGAAAAGACCCACAATTACTACGAAAAATACGGCGGACGTACCATTATTATCGCGCGTTTTATCCCGATTGTGCGTACCTTTGCGCCATTTGTCGCGGGTATGGGTCGTATGCATTATGGTGAGTTTATCCGTTATAACATCATCGGCGCGGTGGCTTGGGTGGTGATTTTTACCTTACTGGGCTATTTCTTTGGTCAGTTGCCATTTGTCAAAGAGCATTTTTCTTGGATTATGATTGGCATTATTGTTTTTTCTGTGTTGCCAATGATTATCGAAATTATTCGCCATCGCATGGCCAAATAGCTAAACGCAATAAATGTGACGTGTCACTTTATCGCTTTATTTTCTAAATGTTGTGCTATCCGCTATAATTTATGACCGATAATACCCTTATTTAACCCATTGAGATGATTATGACCCAAAAAGTCCGCACCCGAATCGCGCCATCACCGACTGGTTTTCCCCATGTTGGTACGGCTTATATCGCCTTGTTTAATATGGCATTTGCCAAAGCCCATGGCGGTGAATTTATCTTACGTATTGAAGACACGGATCAAACACGTTCAACCGCGCAGTCTGAACAGATGATTTTGGATGCCCTGCGTTGGGTCGGTCTAAACTGGGTTGAAGGCCCGGATGTGGGTGGCCCACACGCACCTTATCGCCAAAGCGAGCGTAAAGATATCTATAAAGACTACGCGTATGAGCTACTCGATAAGGGTCATGCGTTCCGTTGTTTTGCCACCGCAGACGAGTTAGACCAAATGCGCGCTGAGCAAATGGCTCGCGGTGAAACCCCACGTTATGATGGCCGTTATGCCAATCTAAGCCGTGAAGAATCAGACAAATTGGCAAGCGAGGGCAAGCCATTCGTGATTCGTATGCGTGTGCCAGCAGAAGGCGTGTGCGTATTTGATGATATGCTGCGTGGTCGTGTCGAGATTCCTTGGGCGCAAGTTGATATGCAAGTGTTGCTAAAAACCGATGGCTTACCAACTTATCACTTGGCGAACGTGGTCGATGACCATTTGATGCAAATCACCCATGTGATTCGTGGTGAAGAATGGATTAACTCAGCGCCTAAGCATCAGCTATTGTACAAATACTTTGGTTGGGAAATGCCTGTATTGTGTCACATGCCACTACTGCGTAATCCAGACAAATCAAAACTGTCAAAACGTAAAAACCCAACCTCAATCACCTATTATCGTGATGCGGGCGTGTTGCCAGAGGCCTTGCTTAACTACTTAGGTCGTATGGGTTATTCATTGCCAAATGAAGCCGAGAAATTCACCCTAGATGAGATGATTGCAACCTTTGATATCAAACGCGTATCATTGGGCGGGCCAATCTTTGACGTGGAAAAACTGACTTGGTTAAACGGCGAGTGGTTACGTTCACTAAGCCCAGAAGTGCTAAAAACCAAGATCTTGGATTGGGCCAATGACAGCGATAAATTGACCGCGATTGCCAAAGCGATTCAACCGCGTATTAATTTATTATCAGATGCGGTGAATTGGGCAGGCTTTTATTTCCAAAACTTGCCAACCATCACGGAAGCGGATTTTGAGCATAAAGTCTTATCAACTGAGCAGACCGTTGAGATTTTGCAATTTGCCCAATGGCAGCTTGAAACCATGCCAGTTTGGACGGAAGAAAATATCCAAGCTGTCCTATCAGGCCTAGCCGGTGAGCTTGGCGTGAAGCTACGTGACTTTATGTCGCCATTCTTTATTGCGATTGCGGGTTCAAAATCATCGACACCAGTGATGAACTCGATGTACTTAATCGGTGCGGACATGACTTTACAACGCCTACGCCATGCGATTGAGGTATTGGGCGGTGTCAGTAAAAAGAAAATGAAAGAGTTAGAAAAACGTAATGCGAGCTTTGGTGGCTTTCTAAATCAGGCTTAACAGCTAAAATTAGCTAAGTTTTTAGCTATTAATGTCATATTTAAACCCCTTATGTACACTCATTGTCATAAGGGGTTTTATTTAGTGTAATTTTATAATTAAAAAAATAAATTAATTTATATTAACCAATATGCTATTGTTTTATTGGTGACAGACCTTATATGATAGCTAATCAATAACGTATCACTTATTAGCGCCTTGATGTGCATATGCCAGCCGGTAGTAGCTTTAGCCAAGCGATTGACCCAAGTCCAACGCATTTTTATTCGTATATCGTGGGACTATCAGTATTGTGGGTAAACCAGTGCCGCTAAACAACATGGCGATTTTGGCCAATGATGCCAATACCGATGGTGTGACCCTCGAAGCAAGCGAAGACAGCAAGGTGTGGATTATTGCAGGTCATCCATTGAATGAGCCAATCGTCCAGTATGGCCCATTTGCGATGAATACCGAACAAGAGATTTACCAAGCGGTACGTGATTTCCAAGCCGGTAAATTTGGCGAAGGCGTATAGGCCTTTTTGATGAACCAAAAACGGGATAGGGTCTGTTCACCCCATCCCGTTTTTTAGCATTTCAGCGGCGCTGTCTTTTGCAAACAGGGCACAAAATTTTTTACTGAAGTCAATTGGCTAAAATGCTATGATAGCTTAACTTTATGCCAGTCGTTTAAATGCGCTATGTTGTGATTTTTATGCAATTGGCTGAACAACTTTCTTATGATGAATTTTTAACTTTTAACTGATTAGATGATATAAGGCAGCACCCTCATGGTAAATGTACAAGCCGAATTGGCACAAGTCGAGCATATCAATGGCGAATTGCATACCAATGCCAATGCGCGTATTGGTATGGTCGTTGGTCGTTTTAATAGCTTTGTGGTAGAAAGCTTGGTTGATGGTGCGATTGATACCTTATTGCGCCATGGTGTTGCTGGTCGCAATATCACCGTTGTGCGTGTACCGGGTGCATGGGAAATGCCATTGGCGGTTGCGCGTATGGCACAAACCAACAAATTTGATGCGATTATCGGCCTAGGTGCGGTGATTCGTGGTAGCACCCCACACTTTGATTTTGTTGCTGGTGAATCAGCCAAAGGTTTAGGTGCGATTGGTTTGGATTATGATATTCCGGTCATTAACGCGATTTTGACCACTGACAGCATCGAGCAAGCCATCGAGCGCTCAGGTACCAAAGCCGGCAACAAAGGCTCAGAAGCCGCGATGGTTGCCCTTGAGATGATCAATGTATTGGGTCAAATTGACGCACAAGCCGACGAAGAATAAGGTCGAACCATGACAGATAGCAGTAATAACAGTAACGCCACCGCAGACAATGCCATTAACTATAAAACCAGCCTAACCGCGATTCGTAAAGCACGTCGTTTTGCGGTACAGGGTTTGTATGAGTGGCTATTGACGGGTAATCCATCGCATGAGATTGAAGCGCATACTCGTGCCGAAAATGCCATGCATACCGTACATTTGGGCTATTACCATGAGTTGATTAGCCAAATCATCGCCCAAAGTGACGAATTGGTTGAGTATATCAGTAGCATTCTTGACCGTGAATGGACACGTTTAGACCGCGTTGAACAAGCCGTATTGTTAGTCGGTACTTATGAGATGAAACACTCACTACAAGTTCCGTATAAAGTGGTGCTTGATGAGGCATTGCAGCTAAATACCCATTTTGGCTCATCAGATGGTCATAAGCTCATTCATGTGGTCATGGATAAAGTCGCTAAAGATGTGCGTCAGCCAGAAGTTGAAGCAGACGCGAGAAAAGCGGCCAATCAAGCCCAGAGCGAAGCCACAGCTGAGCCATCAAATTTAGACCCATCACAAGACTAACGCTGTAAACAAAGCCATGATAAAAAATATGTCATGGCTTTGTTGTATCTACGCTATGATTTACGCTTTGCTGTTTTCTGAAAGATTTTTTTGCTATGTCTGAATTTTCCCTCATCTATCAACATTTCAAACATGCCACTACCAAAAATGCGCTAACCCAGGTCGGAATTGGCGATGATTGCGCGGTAAGTGATATCCCGGCTAACTCGCAATTGGTGAGTTGTGTCGACGTGTTGGTGGCTGGTCGACATTTTCCATTAACCACAAGCCCTTATGCGATTGGTTATAAAGCCGTGGCGGTAAACTTATCGGATTTGGCGGCAATGGGCGCGACACCCTATGCAGTGTTGCTTGGATTAAGCCTACCCAAAACATTAGCCAATGATGCGTGGTTAAGCGAGGTTAGTCGCGGGTTAGCGGACAGCTGTGCCCCGTTTGGGGTTGAGTTAATTGGTGGCGATACCACACAATCAGACACGTTAACCGTATCTATTACCGCATTGGGTTTTGTGCCGCAAGGTGAGGCGATATCGCGTAGTGGGGCACAGGTCGGTGATGTGGTTTGTGTGAGTGGCGAGATTGGTTCAGCAAGTTTTGCCTTGCAACACATACTAAATGGTCAAGCAACTGAGCTACAGCCGGCACTAGATTTACCGAAACCACAAGTGACATTGGGACAACGATTACGTGGCTTTGCACATAGTATGATTGATATTTCTGATGGATTAGGGCAAGATTTGGGGCATATCTTAAAGGCAAGTCATGTCGGCGCGAAGGTATATTTGGATGCCATTCCAGCAGCTGACGCTTTACAAGCGTTACCAAATATTGAAAAATGGCAGCATCAGCTAAATGGTGGCGATGATTATCAGCTTTGCTTTACCATGAGTCAGGTAAATTTTGCCAAATTCCAGCAGATTTATCCTGAGCAAGTGTTTTGTATCGGTGAAATTACTGCTGAAAATAGCCTACATTTGTTTTATAATAATACTAAAGTAAACGTCGAAATTAGCGGTTATCAGCATTTCTAACGTGATATCTTCAGGATTGATTAATTATCATGCACGACCAAGAACCGCTACACAAACCCGATATCCGTAAGGCCAATGTCTTACCACCGTTACCCGTGGGTAGTTCACCATGGGATACCCTAATTTACTGGTTGGGGATTGGGTTAGGCTCCGGTATGCCCAAGCGCGCGCCTGGGACTTGGGGTACAGCTGGCGGGTTAGTGGTTGCGATTCCGATGATTTGGCTTGGGTTTTGGGGTTTTTTAGCGGTGACCCTTATTGCTTGCGCTATCGGTGCTTATATTTGTGGCCGTACCAGCGAGTTGATGGGTGTGCATGATGATCCGCATATTGTGTTTGATGAATGGGCTGGTCTGTGGGTGAGTTTACTACCGATTTGGTGGTTGTTTCATGAGCATCCGTTATTTATGAACCAACCGCTGAGTTTGGTAATATTGTTAGGTGCGGCGTTTGTTGCATTTCGCTTTTTTGATATTATTAAGCCCTTTCCCATTAAGTGGGTAGATAAAAACCTGTCTGGCGGCTTTGGTATTCTCATTGATGACATTCTTGCCGGGGTCATGGCGGCTATTTGTATATGGCTAATGATTCATTATTTCGCCAATTTATTGCCTTAGTGTTGATGCTGTCCCCAATAATTTTTTAATAAAAACGCCTGAAATGATAAATAGGAAAACAGTATGACCCAATTAACCACGCTGATTTTGGCCGCCGGTAAAGGCACTCGTATGAAATCAACCAAGCCAAAGGTACTCCAAACCTTGGCGGGTAAGCCGTTACTACAGCATGTATTAAACACCGCTAATCAACTCAGCAGTGAAAAAAACATCGTGGTATATGGCTTTGGTGGTGATCAGGTCAAAACGGCCTTTACGGGTGTGGAGATTCGTTGGGTCGAGCAAGCCGAGCAATTGGGCACCGGTCATGCGGTCAAAGTGGCATTATCTGAGTTACCGCACGATGGCAAAAGCTTAATTCTATACGGTGATGTGCCACTCATCCAACAAAGCACGCTAGAAAAGCTTATCGCGGCAAACACCTCAGGTATGGCAATGCTCACCTTGACCGTGGATAACCCATTTGGCTTAGGACGTATCGTGCGTGACGGTAACGGCAAAGTTTTGGCCATCGTTGAACAAAAAGACGCTACCGACGAGCAAAAAGCCATCTGTGAAATTAATAGTGGTATTTATGCAGTGGACAATGCGTTACTGCATAAATACTTACCAAAACTTGAAAATAACAACGCCCAAGGCGAATACTACTTAACCGATATCGTTAAAATGGCAGTGGCCGATGGTATTGATATTGCCACCATTCAGCCAGATTTTGACTTTGAAATTGAAGGCGTAAATGACCGTGGCCAACTCGCCAATCTAGAACGTATCTACCAAAGCCATTTGGTCGAAAATTTACAAGTGCATGGTGTTCAGTTTGCTGACCCAAGCCGTGTCGATATTCGTGGTACTTTGACCTGTGGTCAAGATGTATTTATTGATGTGAATGTGGTATTTGAAGGTGCTGTCACTTTAGGCGATAGCGTATATATCGAAGCCGGTTGTGTGATTCGTGACAGTCAGATTGGTAATGCGTCGCATATCAAACCCTATTGTGTGATTGACCAAAGCCAAATCGGTGCGGGCGTGGATATTGGGCCGTTTGCCCATTTGCGTCCAGCAACCGTGTTGAGCGATAATGCCAAAGTCGGTAACTTTGTTGAAACCAAAAAATCAACGATAGGTAAAGGCAGTAAAGTCAATCACCTAACCTATATTGGTGATGCACAAATTGGTGACAATGTGAATGTCGGTGCGGGTACGATTACTTGTAACTATGACGGGGTCAATAAGTTTAAAACCGTCATTGAAGATAATGCCTTTATCGGTAGCAACTCAAGCTTGGTTGCGCCAGTGACGATTGGCAAAGGTGCGACCATTGGCGCAGGCTCAGTGATTACCAAAGCCGCCCCTGAAGAAAAACTTACCGTGACGCGCGCCAAGCAGACCACCATAGACAGTTGGCAACGTCCCGTTAAAAAATAAAACCTTAACGTTTTTTAAACATATGTTGTGATTTTTGTTGATAACGCGTTAAAATAGCAAAGTCCATCTAACGATTTGGGATGGGCTTTTTTATAGGATTTATCGAATGGTTCGGTAAGTCAAAATTTTGATACTAAGGAACATATTATGTGCGGTATCGTCGGAGCAATTCGCAGCAACGCTAATGTTGTTGATTTTTTAACAGATGGCCTAAAACGCCTAGAATATCGCGGCTATGACTCATCGGGCATCGCGGTGCAAACCGATAATGGGCTAAAGCGCGTGCGTCGTGTCGGCCGTGTTGCGTTAATGGAAGAAGCCGCCAAAGAACGTGGCTTAACCGGTAGTACCGGTATTGGTCATACGCGCTGGGCAACCCATGGTGGGGTCACTGAGCCCAATGCCCATCCGCATATTTCAGCAAATTTGATTTCCGTGGTGCATAACGGCATTATCGAAAACTTTGAGTCAGAGCGTAGTCGCTTACAAGCGGCGGGCTATGTGTTTGAGTCGCAAACCGACACTGAGGTCATTGCCCATAGTGTGCATCAGCAGTATGTGGCGAATGGTGGTGATTTGTTTAACGCGGTACAATCTGCATGTCAGCAATTCCACGGTGCATTTGCGATTGGCGTTATCGCTGAAGACCAACCAAACACCATGGTGGTTGCCCGTATGGGTTGTCCATTGTTGATTGGTTTAGGGGAAGAGGAAACCTTTATTGCTTCCGACGTATCAGCCGTGGTTGCGTTTACGCGCCAAATCATGTACCTAGAAGATGGTGATATTGCGCTATTAACTGCCAATGGCATTGAAAAAATCTTGGACAAAAATGGCCAAACACCCAATCGCGCCATCAAAACCTCAAATGTGTCATTAGCCTCACTAGAACTTGGGCCTTATACCCATTTTATGCAAAAAGAAATCCACGAGCAGCCAGTGGCGATTGCCGATACGGCTGAGATTTTCTTAGACGGTGGTTTTGAGCCAGCCAACTTTGGTGAAAAAGCCAAAGACGTGTTTAGCCAAATTAATAGTGTCAAAATATTGGCGTGTGGTACGTCGTATTATTCAGGTTTAACGGGCAAATATTGGATTGAAAGTATCGCAAAAATCCGTTGTGATGTGGAGATTGCCAGTGAATACCGCTATCGCGATGTGATTGCTGACCCGAATGAGTTAATCATTACCATTTCGCAGTCTGGTGAAACCTTAGACACCATGGAAGCGCTAAAATACGCCAAATCGTTAGGACACAAGCATAGCTTATCGATTTGTAATGTGATGGAGTCTGCCTTACCGCGCGAAAGTGAGTTGGTATTGTATACCCGTGCGGGTGCTGAAATTGGTGTGGCCTCGACCAAAGCCTTTACCACGCAGTTGGTGGCGTTATTTGGCTTTGCGGTGACATTGGGTAAACTTCGTGGTGTGGTCAGTGATGCACAAGCACAGGAATACATCCAAGAGCTTCGCCAGTTACCTAATAGTATCCAACACGCGCTCAATTTAGAGCCGCAAATTGCAAGTTGGGCCAATCAGTTTGCCAATAAACCAAGTAGCTTGTTCTTGGGTCGTGGTATCCATTACCCAATCGCGTTAGAAGGCGCGTTAAAGCTTAAAGAAATCACTTATATTCATGCAGAAGCTTACCCAGCAGGTGAGCTAAAACACGGCCCATTGGCCTTGGTGGATGAGAATATGCCGGTGGTGGTGATTGCGCCAAATGATAGCTTGCTCGATAAAGTTAAAGCCAATATGCAGGAAGTTGGCGCGCGTGGCGGTGAATTATTTGTATTCACGGACTTAGATAGCGAATTTGTGGCTGATGACCAAATACACGTGATTCGTACCCCGCGCCACGTCGGTATTTTATCACCGATTGTGCATACGGTTCCGGTGCAATTGTTGTCTTATCATGTGGCGTTGGCAAAAGGTACAGACGTTGATAAGCCACGTAACTTAGCCAAATCGGTCACCGTCGAATAATGTTTGTCGGGATTAAAGTAGATTTGTGGTTAAGTAATTAGGTGTCATACTATTAACGCCTATTTTGTCCTTTGTTATTCTGCTTTTGAGGATAACAAAGGATTTTTTATGTCTATTAAAGCGCCACAAACTTACCCACCTTTTGTAAACATGCAAGATATTTCATCACTTGGACGCTCACATTGGGTTGTTGTTACAGCATCGTATCAAAATGCTCAATAAACTGCTGCAATGCTTTTCGATAGAACTCGTCGGTGAGTTGACCATTGTCGTCAAGCGCTTTGCTGATTTGCGAAAAATTAATCATGGTCGTTGATACAATCATCTGCTGATAATAAGCAATACGTTGCAATTCAGTGGCCGCTAAATTGGCATTACCACGACCGGGCGTGGCACTGGCAATCGCGACTTTTTTGCCCGCCCAAGACTTGGTATCAGAAGGACGACTCACCACATCAATAAAGTTTTTCAATCCGGCAGGCAAGCCACGGTTATATTCTGGGGTAAAGAAAATCACGCCATCGGCTTGGTTGACTTGTTGACGTACTCGCTCATAACTGGTGATGACCTCACCGTCTTGGTCTTGGTTATACAGCGGCAAGTCACCAATGACTGCTTCTTCAATGTGCCAGTCAGCGGGTGCCATGGCCTTGGCATTGTCAGCAACTTTACGATTAAATGAGTCTTTACGTAGACTACCGATGACGAATACAATTTTTTTCATGGTATTTTCCTTATCATTTTTATGGTTATACACTATTAACTATTCTTTTTATAAAACGGCATTAATGCTGACGCTCGACCGGTTGTTGTAGCGCTTCAGGCAATGGTAACTCGGTTAAACCCGCCTCACTAATATCGTTAGGACGAGCAACCACCAACGCCTCAAAGCCTTGTGCGGTGGCAATCGCATTCACCACATCAACTTTACCGAGTTTGCTACCCGCCGCTGGCACCTCACCTGCACCCGCCACACGATGTAACCACGCTTTTGGACTGGCTTTAAAATATAAGCGTGCGATGATTTCCTGTCCAAGATAACAGCCTTTGTCATAGTCAACACCGCCGCGTTGATGTAAGCGTAACTCTTGGGGTTGGAATAAACCTTGCGTGGCGCTCGTAATCCACACGTTGCCTTGCTCAATGCTCAAGCGCTGCCACATAGCCAAGTCGGTTGATGCGTTAGCTTCACCAAAGGTCGGCACACCATCAACCATGACGGTTGCTATTGGGGTAGGCGCGGACAAGGTGATTTTAGAAAAGGCACCGTATTTTTTGATATGTTTGGCCAAGCTGTCTGCCAAGTCTTGACTAGTCACAAGGTCGAATTCTTGCTCTGCGCGTTTCTTTAACCAAATGCCAAACTCCACACGGCCTTTTAGGTTGCTAATTGCTGTGGCTTGATAGGCATCATCAAGCTTGCTCACATTGCAAGTAATTTGGCCTTGCAAAAATTTTTCGGCATCTGCACCGCTTAAGGTAAACTGCACAAAGCCATTGTTAGAAGATAATGTGTCGCTCATATTCTCACCGATAGGGATTTATTATAAAAAGTTTTTGAAGATATCAGCTAATGGCTTGGGTAAGGCCGCTGATAAAAACTGATAATAATTGCCCTTAGTGTTACACAAATCATCTTAGGCTTCAATGTTGCTTTTGTTGAGATAATCTTATGAATGAAAACTGTTTTTCCACTTGGTTACCCTTGACCGCATCAGTATGGCTAAATGTTTTATTTCAATAATAAAATAGCGTACAATAGCTTAAGTTTAGCGCCGGTTTTAACACATTTTTTGTGTATTTTGTGGGCTATTTTTATTGATTAAATAATTTAAGGGACTTATGAGCTTACCAGTATGCCCAAAATGTGGCGAAGATTATACGTATCAAGATGGGGATTTGTTGATTTGTCCAATGTGTAGCCACGAATGGCATGCAAACGAATTAGAATCTGACAATGACACAGCCGTTATCAAAGACGCGGTCGGCAATGTATTGCAAGATGGTGACAGTGTGACCGTGATTAAGGACTTAAAGGTAAAAGGCTCAAGCACACCGATTAAAGTGGGTACCAAAGTCAAATCGATTCGCTTGCTGCACGATGCACCCGATGACCATGACATCGACTGCAAAATTGAGGGTTTTGGCGCGATGAAACTCAAATCAAGCGTGGTCAAAAAAGCCTGATGACTGATACGCAAGTAGAACCAATCGTGACATATGGTGTGTTTGGCAAGGGTATGCTCAAGAACAATGCCCAGTTACAGGCGTTTTTGCAAGCCTATAATGGACAGGATGCGCAGGTCAAACGTGTGTATCCCTTGCTTTCAACCACCGATGGTGTCACGGCAATGCTTGGCTGGGGGCGAAAAAAAAGCTACCACCGCGCGAGCCGTTTTGCTTTGCGTCATCAGATGCAAATGCTCACCCTTGAAGATGGCTTTTTGCGCTCTCTAGATAGCGGTAAGTCTAGCCGCCATGCCTGTAGTATGGTTGTCGACCCGATTGGGATTTATTTCGATGCCAAAGCGCCTTCCTATCTTGAACAGTTGATTATCACCAGTCGTTTAACCCACGAGCAACAGCAACGCGCTGAACGTTTGATCGCTACGATCACCCACGAACGTCTATCCAAATACAATTCCACCGCCAAAACAGGCACATTGACTGGACTTGACTTTTCAGCCGCTGAGCATGTGCTACTGATTGACCAAGTGGCAGGTGATCAATCCATTGCGGGTGCCGGTGCCAGTAAAAAAAGCTTTGCCAAAATGCTAAAAGCCGCGCAGCGTCAATATCCCAATGCGCAGTTATGGGTCAAAGCACACCCAGCGGGCAAGTTAGGGTATTTAACGGAACTTAAGCTGCCGCCATCGGTACGGGTGATTAGTACCACGGTTAATCCACTTGAGTTACTTGAGCGCATAGATGCGGTGTATACGGTCAGTTCGCACATGGGCTTTGAGGCATTAATGCTCGGTAAGGCAGTGCATTGCTTTGGCGTACCCTGGTACTCGGGATGGGGGTTGACGGACGATAGCCAAGCACCAAGTAAAGTTTACCAACAAGCCTATCAGCGTCGTGAGGCATTACTTAAGCCGAACTTAGCACAGCTATTTACCGCCTGTTATCTGCGTTATAGTCAATATGTCGATCCAGCGACTGGCCGGGCGTGCCAAATTGAGCCAGTACTAGATTGGCTAATCACCAACCGCCATTGGCGCGATAAATTACCGCATGATTTAACCGTTTATGAATTAAGTTTTTGGAAATACGGGTTTTTAAAGGCATTCTTGGCGACCAGTCAGGCGGCATTATTTTTTAAGCCAAAATTTAAACTCAAAACCGCGCTGAATCCAAAGCAAGTCAGCTTTCCAAAAACCGAACCGTTTTTAGTATGGGGCTTTGCCAAAAAGCGACAACTGGCGCGAAAACTTCATAATACCGCCACACCGATTTGGTGTATGGAAGATGGGTTTATTCGCTCGAATGGTTTGGGTGCAAGCTTGATTGAGCCATTGTCTGTGGTGCTAGATCAAAGTGGTATTTATTATAACGCCACCGAGCCAAGTGATTTAGAGCAGTTATTACAAGTTCAACCCGTGTTAACGACCGAACAGCATACACGCGTTCAAGCCTTGATAACGCGTTTACTGGCGCAGCAAGTTAGCAAGTATAATGTCGGTATTCATCAACCGCTTAATATTAAGCGCACCGATAGCAAGCAGCCGATTATTTTGGTGGTTGGCCAGGTGGAAGATGATATGTCGGTCAAGTTATGCGCCAGCGATATCACCACTAATCTCGCCTTGCTACAGCGCGTGCGTACAGATAACCCAGACGCTTATATCATTTATAAGCCACATCCCGATGTCGAAGCCGGCTTACGCACTGGCAAAATCGCGGCGCGTGATATGCAACGTCATGCCGACCAAGTGGTGACAGATATCGCCATGCCCGTGTGTTTAGCGGCAGTTGATGCCGTACATACGATGAGTTCTTTGACAGGATTTGAAGCGTTATTACGAGGGTTGGCAGTGACTTGCTATGGTCTACCATTTTATGCAGGGTGGGGACTGACCACGGATAAAGCGCAAAACGCGGTAGCTGAACAAGCCAAACAGCGCCGCGCCCGCACGCAAGCGTTAAGCTTAACCCAGTTGGTATATGCGACCTTAATTGATTACCCGTTGTACCGCGTACCCCAGGGTTATGGGTTGGCACAAGTTGAACAGGTCATTGACTATCTATACCCAACTAGCGTGGATGACCAAGTCAATGCGGTTCAACCGTCTGCCAAATCGTCCTTTACCCAGCAGGCTAAATTAAAACTGATGCAGACGCGGCAACGCATAAAACGACGATTGCCAAAAGCCGATGCCAACGATGCATAAATTATCACTTAGCCAATAGCGTATATACAGTCCAGTTAGTTAACCAACATCAAGACCAAACCATGAGGGAAAAGTATGGCAGCATCCATGCGGCGCTTACTGACGCACCAACATGTCCTGTTAATCCAAGGAAAAATGGGCTCATTTTTTAGCCGATTTTCAGGATTTTTGCAGGCATCGGGGATGATTGTCAGCAAGATTAATTTAAATGCCGGGGATGCATTTTTTTATCAGCATACCAACCATGTCTATAACTATAAAGACACTTTAGCCAATTTCCCTGACTATATTACCCGGCTGATTGCCGATGAACATATCGATGCGGTGGTGTGTTTTGGGGATTGTCGTCCCCATCATGCGATTGCAGCGCAAGTCTGTAAGCGAGATGGCATTTCGTTTTTTGTGTTCGAAGAGGGTTATCTGCGCCCTGATTATATTACCTTGCAAGAGGGGGGTATTAACGGTAATTCACAACTTGATACGCGTGAAATCCGTGAATTGCCAAAGGCCAATGACAAGCCGTTACCGACCTTTAACCGGTTTTATCGTTTGTGTTGGGCGGCTGTGGTGTATTACATCATGGTCAAAGCCAAAGCCCGTGAATACCCGCACTATCAGCATTACCGTGGCATGAGTGCTTGGCAAGAAGCGTTAACGTGGGTCAAAGCACCGTTGATTAAGGCAAAAGGCTATCGTGCCGATAAACAACTGGAACAGCGCTTAAAGACTGAGCTGACAGAACAGTATTTTTTGGTGAGCTTGCAAGTCTATAACGATTCGCAAATTACCTTTCACAGTGATTATGTCGATATTGTGGATTTTATTGATGAGGTGATGAGCAGTTTTGCGGCACATGCGCCTGCGTATGTACATTTGGTATTTAAACATCACCCATTAGACCGCGCCCATCGTCAGTATGGGCCAGTGATTGCCGGACTCGCCACCAAACTTGGCATTGCCACGCGTGTGCATTATGGATGTGATATGCATCTGCCGACCTTAATTCGTGACAGCTTGGGTATGGTGACTATCAATAGCACCACGGGCCTACAATCGATTTATCACCGTAAACCGACCAAAACCATGGGCCGCGCGATTTATAATATTGACAATCTTACCGACCAACAGCCGTTGGATAGCTTTTGGCAAAACCCAAAAACACCGGATAATAGCTTTTATCAGCGTTTTCGTGAATACTTGATTGAGCAAACCCAGCTCAACGGCTCATTTTATGGTAAGTCGCCTTGGGTAGATAAGTATTTAACCAATAATCTATCTGCTTAATACTCGCTTCAACGGCAGAGTAAAGCATCGGCTATCTAGCGGCTTTTATTCAGCGTCATGCGTTTAGTAGTAGGTGATTGGCAAAAAATACGCTACAATAAGACCCATTTTGACATACGATTTTATTTTGTCTGTGCTTGTATCACAGACGCTCAGTTAGCACTTAGTAGGTGATTGTGACCGCATTATCTAATATCCGTAATTTTTCGATTATCGCCCATATTGACCACGGTAAATCGACATTGGCCGATCGCATTATTCAAATGTGTGGCGGGTTAGATGCCCGTGAAATGCAGGCGCAAGTGCTTGACTCGATGGACATCGAGCGTGAGCGTGGTATTACCATTAAAGCACAATCGGTAACCTTGTATTACGACCACCCAAATGGTGAAAAGTACCAGTTTAACTTTATCGACACACCCGGTCACGTTGACTTCTCATACGAGGTTTCACGCTCATTGGCCGCGTGTGAAGGCGCTTTGTTAGTTGTCGATGCCGCGCAAGGCGTTGAGGCGCAGTCGGTTGCCAACTGCTATACCGCGATTGAACAAGGTCTTGAAGTATTGCCGATATTGAACAAAATCGACTTACCGCAAGTTGACCCTGAGCGCGTGATTCAAGAAATCGAAGATATTATCGGTATTGAAGCGGTGGATGCACCTCGCGTATCGGCAAAAACAGGCGTGGGCGTTGATGACTTACTCCAAGCGATTGTCGAAAAAATCCCAGCACCAACCGGTGACCGTGAGGCGCCACTGCAAGCCTTGATTATCGACTCTTGGTTCGACAACTACTTGGGCGTTGTGTCATTGGTACGTGTGCGCCAAGGTACCCTCAAAAAAGACGATAAAATCTATATCAAATCGACCAAAATGTCGCATCCGGTGACATCAATTGGTGTGTTTACGCCAAAGTCAATGGAAACCAATAAGCTTGAAGCCGGTGAAGTGGGCTTTGTGATTGCGGGTATTAAAGACATTGGCGGTGCGCCAGTTGGTGACACCATCACCCATGCAAAGACCCCTGATGTCGATAGTATCCCAGGTTTCCAAAAAGTCAAACCACAGGTGTATGCGGGTCTATTCCCGGTCGATTCAAGCGACTTTGAAGCCTTCCGCGAAGCCTTGCAAAAATTACAAATCAATGACGCGGCACTGTTCTTTGAGCCGGATACCTCAGATGCGTTGGGCTTTGGTTTCCGTTGTGGTTTCTTGGGTATGCTCCATATGGAAATCATCCAAGAACGCCTCGAGCGCGAGTATGACTTGGATTTGATTACCACCGCACCGACCGTTATTTATGAAATTAAAAAACGCGGTGGTGAAGTCGTACAGATTGATAACCCATCGAAGCTACCAGACCCAGGCACGATTGAAGAATTCCGCGAGCCAATTGCGCGCTGTAATATCCTCGTGCCACAAGATTATCTTGGTAACGTGATGACGCTTTGTATTGAGCGTCGCGGTGTCCAAGTCGATATGAAGTTTATGGCCAACCAAGTGCAGCTCACCTTTGACATTCCAATGGGTGAAGTCGTCATGGACTTTTTTGACCGCTTAAAATCTGTATCACGCGGTTTTGCGTCACTCGATTATAGCTTTGACCGCTTTGAAAAGGACCGTTTGGTGAAGGTTGATGTGTTGATTAATGGCGAAAAAGTTGACGCGCTAGCCATGATTTGCCATGCAGACCAAGCGCGTTACCGTGGTAACCAGTTAGTCGAAAAAATGAAAGAATTGATTCCACGTCAGATGTTTGATGTGGCGATTCAAGCAGCGATTGGTAGCCAAATTATCGCGCGCAGTACCGTCAAAGCCATGCGCAAAGACGTCTTGGCCAAGTGTTATGGCGGTGACGTATCGCGTAAGAAAAAATTGCTATCGAAGCAAAAAGAAGGTAAAAAGCGCATGAAGCAAGTGGGTCGCGTTGAGATTCCACAAGAAGCCTTCTTAGCGGTACTCAAAGTCGATAACCAATCATAAAGGTGTTTCATGGATTTTGACTTTAATCTCATACTTGTACCAGCGACGCTGATTTTAGGTGCGATTTGGTTGCTTGATAAATTGGTGTTGAAGCAGCGAAAGACCCAAGGCCTAGAAAAATCAAGCGCGCCAGTACGTTGGGCGTATGACTTTTTCCCGATTTTGGCTGTGGTGTTGGTGGTACGCTCATTTTTGGTTGAGCCATTTAACATCCCATCCTCTTCGATGGTGCCAACGCTCTATACAGGCGATTTTATCGCGGTTAATAAGTACGCCTATGGTATCCGTTTACCGCTTGTGAATGCCAAAGTCATTGATGTGGGTTCGCCACAACGTGGTGACGTGGCGGTATTTCGCTACCCAGAAAACCCAAAGATTTATTATATCAAGCGCGTGATTGGGGTAGGCGGCGACACGGTGAGTTTTAATAACGGCCAACTGCGTGTGAATGGTCAACCGATTGCCACCACGCCGGTGGACTTTACGCCTGACCCGAATATGACGGCACAGCTTTATCCTGCTGGTAAAACTGAAATGGGGCAGTCATTGACACCCCAAGAGGCGGCACAATTGGGGATAACCGAAGAACAAACCGCGCAGTACGTACAAGAATCCCCAAGCGCTGAGCATACGCACACGGTACGTTATTTGGGTGATAAAGTTTGGTACCAGTATGCGAGTTTTTTACAGCAAGCTGACCCGCAAATCAACACAAGCCAAGGCAAACAATGGCAAGTTACCGTACCCCAAGGGCAGTATTTTGTGATGGGTGACAACCGTGACCGCAGTGCCGATAGCCGTTTTTGGGGGTTTGTGCCTGATGAGAACCTAGCCGGTAAAGCCGTGTATGTGTGGATGCACAAACCGGGTGGTTTGACCATGCCATCGTTCGCACGTAATGGCGCGATTCATTGATTTTGATTGATGAATATTGATAAATTGACTCAATCAGCATAGCACATCCGCAGGTGCTTACGATATTAACGATCCATCGATGGGAGACCTAATATGAATTTACCCAGTCAACAACGCGGCATGAGTGTCACCATGATGATGGTGGTGATTATGTTAGTTGTTGTGTGTGCCAAACTTGGACTTGCCATCATTCCTGCACAAGTGGGACATTATCAGCTAAAAAAATCGTTGGCATTTGAGCTTAAAAAAGCCAATGACAATAAAGAATCACCGAAAGATTTTATTAGTAATGTCGCCCAGCAATGGAACATCAATGGTTTTGACCAAAAGCCAGAAGATGTTATTACCATTACAGACAATGTGCCAGGTGCTTTATCTATTAACCTAAAGTACGAACAGGCGAACAACTTTTTTGGTAATGTCGATATTCTTAATCGCTTTGATGATACGATTACCGCAGAAGATGCTAAAGTTGCCACCCCTTAATTACCCCATTTTTACTAACCAAATTACGATAACTGAATGACGGATTTCCCGACCATACCTGCGTTTGACCTAAAAAAACTGCCACCCCAAACCCGGCAGTTAACCGCTTTGTTCTATCAAATGGGTTATCACTTTACCAATATCAATCTACCGATATTGGCATTGACCCATCGCTCGTTTGATAGTGAATATAATTATGAGCGTTTGGAGTTTTTGGGTGATGCGCTACTGGGTGTGGTGATTGCTGAAGCGTTATTTTTGCGTCATCCTGAGTTCGATGAGGGTCGGCTGACGCGCATGCGAGCAAGCTTGGTGCGAGAGGCGACCTTGGTGATTATCGCCAAGCAGCTTAAGTTGTCAGACTATCTGATTTTGGGCGTGGGCGAGCGCAAGGGTGGTGGGCGCCAACGCGCATCGATTTTGGCAGATAGTGTTGAAGCGTTGATTGGGGCGATTTATCTGGATAGCGGTAGCTTTGATACCGTCAAGCAGTGCGTGCTCAACTGGTTTAGTGATTTGTTTGAGCAAGTGCAAGAGCAAAAAGTGCTAAAAGACGCCAAAAGCCGCCTGCAAGAATTATTACAGGCGCATCAACTTCCCTTACCACGTTATACCCTGATTGATACTGAGGGTAATGCCCCGCATCAAATATTTACCGTGAGCTGTGATGTATCACTCAACCTTGCCGACCCCGCAAGTTTAGAGCAAGTCGTTGCCCAAGGCGAAAGTCGACGTATCGCAGAGCAACGCGGTGCTGAGCAAATGCTACAATGCATTAGCGAAAAACTGCCGCCGCTACGCTGATGGTCTTTTATTACACCTACACCTTCCATAATCAATGCCAAGAATTGTAACCCTTGCATTGAAAGCCATTGGCAAACCGCCTATACTTTTAGCTAATTTCTACATTTATTTATCCATTTTTTCTGATTAATAAAGTTGTCCCGTGTGATAAAGCGGGTCTAACTTGGAATTTATTTATGACCCAATCGTCAAACCCTGATATCGAACTTGATCACGCTAACACGCAATCAACCGATAGCAACCAAGACCTCATTGCCCAGTTTTTTAATGCTGAGGACGAAGCAGCGCCAGAACGTGCCGAAGATTTTCGTACTGGCTATGTGGCGATTGTTGGCCGTCCGAACGTTGGTAAATCAACCTTGATGAACCACGTGCTTGGGCAAAAACTCTCGATTACCTCGCGTAAACCCCAAACCACACGTCATCGTATCATGGGCATTTATACCGATCATGAGATGCAAGCGATTTTTGTGGACACCCCTGGTATTCATGGTAAAGAAGTGCGCGCGATTAATGAGCGCATGAACAAAGCGGCAACCTCTGCGTTGGTGGATGTCGATGCCGTGTTATTTGTCGTTGATGGGCTAAAATGGGTCAGTGATGACGAATTAGTATTTGCCAAATTACAAAATCTATCAGTGCCAGTTATTGCCGTGGTCAATAAAAGCGACACCATCAAAGACCAAGCGCAAATGTTTGGTGTGTTACAAAAACTGCATGACACCCAAGTATTTAGCGATATCGTGCCCGTGTCTGCCCTTCGCGGTCACAACCTTGATGAGTTATTACATGTGATTGGCAAGTATTTACCAGTGGCAGAGCCGATTTTTGATGCCGAACAAGTTACTGACCGTTCAGAGCGCTTTTTGGCCAGTGAAATGATTCGTGAAAAAGTCATGCGTAGCTCAGGAGATGAGATTCCTTATGACTTGACTGTACAGATTGATACCTTCAAAGATGAGCCTGCGCACCAAGACCCAAAAACTGGCAAATGGCGTAAAGCAGTGACCTTTATTGATGCGACAATTTTTGTCGAGCGTCAAGGTCAAAAAGCCATCGTTATCGGTGATAAGGGCGAAAAAATTAAACAAATCGGTATCGAAGCGCGCCAAGATATGGAAGCCATGTTTGGCAAAAAAGTTATGTTGACGCTTTGGGTCAAAGTCAAAAAAGGCTGGTCAGATGATGACCGTGCATTGACGAGCCTAGGTTATTGATGAACGCTTATGCGTAATCAGGCATTAACCGGCTATGTTCTACACCAAGCTGCGTATGGCGAAAGTCGCAGCTTGATTTATTTGTTTAGTCAAGAATTCGGTATGATTCACGGTTTGGGTAAAAAGAACTTACCACTATTCATGCCGATATCGCTGTTTGCCAATGGTAAGAAATCACTCAAAACCTTTAGCCAAAGTCAAATTGGTGCGGGAATGAATGCCTGCTTCAACACCTTAACGGGGCAGGGATTATTTGCAGGCTTATACCTCAATGAGGTTTTGGTAAAACTACTACCCATTGAGCAGCCAATGCCATTGATTTGGGACAGTTATCAAAACACGATTCAGCAAATTGCGACTATATTTACCAAGACTGTGCTTCACAACGCTATAAACAACGATCCGTTGCCCAAACCGCCAGATGATTTGAGCCTACTTAAATTCTTGCTGCGCCAGTTTGAACACCAATTATTTGATGAATTGGGTTATGGTATTGACTTACATCACGATAGTGTCGGTGACCCTTTAGTATCTACCCAAGCCTATCGCTATCGGTTGCAACAAGGTTTCGTTCCCATTGCCAGTGAAGACCTTGACCGTCACAGTATAACGGGTCAAATGATTGAACAGTGGCAACAATGGCTAACCACACCCTTGCAATTCATCAACGACTATCAACAACAACCCACACCAACCAAAGCCCTACTTAATCAAATCAGCCACAGTTATCGGATGGTCATTGATGATTTGTTAGATTATCAGACATTACAAAGCCGTGAACTGTGGCGCCAACTTAATCAATTATCCATCTAGAACGATATAGATAACAAAGGAACTGCCATGCCATTACTCGGTGTTAATATTGACCACATTGCTACCTTACGCCAAGCTCGCGGTGTCGCTTATCCAGACCCAGTCGCCGGTGCATTGATTTGTGAAAAAGCCGGGGCAACTGGCATTACCTTGCACTTGCGCGAAGATCGCCGCCATATCCAAGATGATGATGTGTATCGTTTGGCTGACGTCATGACCACCCGCATGAACCTTGAAATGGCCGTTACCGATGAGATGGTTGGTATTGCGTGTGAAGTAAAACCAGCTTGGGTGTGCTTGGTGCCAGAAAAGCGCCAAGAATTAACCACCGAAGGCGGACTGGATGTAATGAGTCATGCAGAAAAGATCGCAGATGCGATTAATAAATTACACCAAGTGGGTACGCAAGTTTCCCTATTTATTGATCCAAATCCTGAGCAAATTGCCAAAAGTATTGAGCTTGGCGCCGATGCCATCGAAATCCATACCGGTGCTTATGCCGAACATTGGCTAGAAGGTGGTGAAGCAGCCGCTGCCCCTGAACTTGCGCGTATCAAGCAAGCCGTTGTCTATGCCAAGCAGCAACGCCCTGAATTACTGGTCAATGCCGGTCATGGTTTGACTCGGGAAAACGTGGCCGCGATTGCAACGATTGAAGGCATTCATGAATTGAATATCGGTCATGCTATTATTGCCGATAGTGTCTTTATGGGACTCGAAAATGCGGTAAAAGCCATGCAGCAAGCGTTTAACCCTGCCTAATTCTCGCCGCCTTAACCAAATCGTGAATGAGGTTATGGACAGCCTGTGGCCTGTTCACGATTCGGAATAATCTTGACGATGCCGGTCATATTAAAGCTGACTTTCAGCATATTAGCCGTATTACCATTAGTAGGGCAGTATTTGATATGGCCGATAAAACCAATCGGACGACCACTATCGGGTTTTAGAATAATAACCCCACCAGCTATCCCAAGCACTGTCCTTAAATTACCATACTTCAAAGAGAGCTTACGGCTATTATTGAGCTTGTCTGTACCCGCATCATAGGCTTGATTGTCATTCATATCGATAAATTCTAATAAAGATTCACCACCTGTTAGCACGCACGTTTGATTGGCATTAGCCACGCATAGTGTAATCGGTTTTTGATAGATTAACGCATCCTGCTTACCCGTAATGATAAAAGACTTTAACTCATTAGCGGTATTCGTCGCTTCTAACAGCTGCAATTGGGGTATTAGATAAGCCCCGCCCATACCGCCGATAATAGCCATAATCGCAATCGTAATGAGCATCTCAATCAGGGTAAAGCCTAAAGCCTGTTGAGATAATGATGGGGTGACGCGTAGGTAAGTTACTGAGACAGTAGTAGAGTTCATCATAAAACTTACCTTTAATGACAAAATTGGTAAAAAATTATCGAATTATACGATCTTAGAAATCTGTGAGAAAAGGCACAAAAAGCCTACATTAGGTTATATCAGTTGCCCAGAAAGATACCTAGAATAAAATATATTATAGAACAAAAGTTTTGTATATTAAAATTAATGTAGTTTTTGGTGACAAAAACTCGCCAGTATATGGCAAAGATTGACAAACTATATTAAAATCTGTGCGATAGCGAATATTTTAGTTGTATTTAGATAGATTGTCATCGTAGGTTATGAATAGCAAGGCCTGATGCTATCGGATTTGGGCAAAGTTAATAGTTAATTAGTACCAAATTAATGGCTTGTTTTGTATTTAGATAACATATTGTGATAATCGTGTAATAATGTGTAGCAAAGCGAAAAAAACGGTTGTCATCTGATTTTTAACACGTTAAGCTATCGTTAAGAACACGCATTAACTTGTTCACTTTTGTATAAACGAGCATTGCTGGCGTTGATGTATTAAGTAACAATTGATGTTAATTAGATGGTTAAACTAGAATTGCGAACTTAGATAATCCTTTGGAGGACTTCCATGAAATTAAATAAAATTGCTCTTGCAATCGTTGCTGCGGCAACTATGCCAGTTGTGGCAAATGCCGGTGTTACTATCACCCCATTAATCTTAGGTTACCACGTTGCTGAAAGCATTGAAGACACTGCTGACAAACAACGCGAAGTACTACGTACTGGTAAAAACCTTTATGTAAATAAAGATGGTAATTTTATTGATGATGCAAACGGTGCTCTTCCAGGTAATGGTCACCCAGATAATGGTGGTGTTGCGCTAGAAGACGGTCTATACACGGGTGCGGGTATCGGTATCGAATTGACCCCAACTATCGCACTTGAATTAGAATACGGTGAAACTTCTGTAAACGCTGAAGCAAGTGAAGAATCAGCACAAGCTGGTGTAAACCGCTTTGACGCAAAACAAAAAATGTACTCAGGTAACTTCACTATCGGTACCGAAACGTTCACTGGCTACACCAACAGCCCATTCAAACCATACATTTTAATCGGTGCCGGTGTATCTGATATCTCTGTTGAAAACCGTGAAGCAATCACTGCTACTAACGGTGGTGGTGCTACTTCACAAACTGGTTTAGTGAATCCACCAGCCGGTTCAGAAGTTGCAGAGTCTAAAGACACTATTGGTAACTTGGGTCTAGGTGCTTACTACCGTATCAACGACGCATTGAGCCTACGTGGTGAAGCCCGTGCTATCCACAACTTCGACAACAACTGGTGGGAAGGTATGGCGTTGGCAGGTCTAAACGTTGTACTAGGTGGTCACTTAGCACCAGCTACCCCAGTAGTTGAACCAACCCCAGTTGCACCAGTTGTTGTAACTGACGGTGATGACGACCAAGACGGCGTATTGAACAGTGTTGACCAATGCCCAGGCACACCATTAAATGTAGTTGTTGACGCGAACGGCTGTCCAGTTCAAGTTAACATGGATGACGCATTGCGTATGGAATTGCGTGTATTCTTTGACACTGACAAAGCTGTCATCAAAGATCAGTACAAACCAGAAATCCAAAAAGTTGCTGAAAAAATGAATGAATATCCAAATTCAACAGCTTCAATTGAAGGTCACGCATCACGTATCAACGCACGTAGTAGCGCTGCTTACAACCAACGCTTGTCAGAAGCTCGTGCAAACGCGGTTAAATCAATGTTGGTTAACCAATTTGGTATCGCACCGACTCGTATCAGCACTGTAGGTTACGGCTTCACTCGCCCAATCGCAGACAATAACACTGCTGAAGGTCGTGCAATGAACCAACGTGTATTTGCTATCATCACTGGTAACAAAGCATCGACTACTGTTCAAACTAAAGACATGAACGTAACTCCATAATATCAGTGAGTTATCGGTCTTATAAAAAAAGCTACCTTCGGGTAGCTTTTTTTGGTTTTGTCGAGTCAGGGTGTTTAACAAACGAGGTCTTGCGGTTAGTGACGCTTAAGATGCACTAGCTACCGTTTATTCACTGGCATGCTTACCTTACAATTTAATTCACCTTATCGTCATTATAATCGTGTTATACTACCCCGCGTTTTTTTATATTCTATTAGTTAGCCCCCATTAAGAGCTATTTTTTTATGTCAGATGCTATCAAAAATCTTCGCAATATTGCGATTATTGCCCACGTTGACCATGGTAAAACTACAATGGTTGATAAATTATTACAATATTCAGGTACTTTCGGTGAGCGTGCGGCTGAAGTCGAACGTGTCATGGACTCAAATGCGCTAGAACAAGAGCGTGGTATTACTATTCTTGCCAAAAACACGGCAATTAAATGGACCAACCCAAAAGATGGTATTGAATACCGTATCAACATCGTAGACACCCCCGGCCACGCCGACTTTGGCGGTGAAGTTGAACGTGTAATGTCGATGGTTGACTGTGTCCTATTGTTGGTTGACTCGGTTGATGGCCCAATGCCACAAACCCGTTTCGTGACGCAAAAAGCGTTTGCCCGAGGTCTAAAACCAATCGTCGTTATCAACAAAATCGATAAGCCAAATGCACGTCCTGATTGGGTAATGGATCAAGTATTTGATTTGTTTGATAACTTGGGTGCAACAGATGAGCAATTGGAATTCCCAGTTGTCTATACTTCAGCGATTAACGGTATTGCCGGTCTAGAGCCGGATGCAATGGCTGAAGATATGCAGCCATTGTTTGAGACTATCGTAAATATTGTTGAGCCACCGCAAGTTGATACCGATGGCCCATTCCAAATGCAAATCTCAAGCTTGGACTATGACAATTTTAAAGGTCTGATTGGTGTTGGTCGTATTCAACGTGGTTCGGTTAAAACCAATACCCCAGTAACCATTATTGATAAAGACGGTAACAAGCGTAACGGCCGTATTTTACAGATTATGGGTTATCATGGCCTTGACCGTATCGAAGTGCCAATGGCGCAAGCAGGCGATATCGTCTGTATCACCGGTATTGATGGTTTGAATATCTCAGACACGATTTGTGATCCACAAAACGTTGAAGCCTTACCAGCGTTAAGCGTTGATGAACCAACCGTTTCGATGAACTTCCAAGTCAATAACTCGCCATTTGCGGGTAAAGAAGGTAAGTTTGTGACATCGCGTAATATTCGTGAGCGTCTAGAGCGTGAATTGATTCATAACGTGGCATTGCGTGTAGAAGACACGGACAGTCCTGATAAATTTAAAGTATCAGGCCGTGGTGAGCTGCATTTATCAGTATTGATTGAGAACATGCGCCGTGAAGGCTATGAGCTTGGTGTATCACGTCCGGAAGTTATCGTGCGTGAAATCGATGGTGAAAAACAAGAGCCTTACGAAAATGTCATCTTTGACGTTGAAGAACAACACCAAGGCGCTATTATGGAGCAAATGGGCTACCGTAAAGGCGAAATGACCAATATGGAAATCGACGGTAAAGGTCGTATCCGTATTGAGGCCGTTGTACCTTCTCGTGGCTTAATCGGTTTCCGTTCAGAGTTTTTGACCATTACGTCTGGTACGGGTATTATGACCTCAAGCTTCTCACATTACGGCCCAGTAAAAGCCGGTGATGTGGCAAAACGTCAAAATGGCGTATTGGTTTCAATGGTCAATGGTACCGTATTGGGTTATGCGCTATTTACGCTACAAGAACGTGGCCGTCTGTTTGTATCACCACAAACAGAAGTCTATGAAGGTATGATTGTCGGTCAAAACTCGCGTAGCGATGACATGGTGGTTAACCCAACCAAGGCGAAACAGTTGACCAACGTACGTGCTAGCGGTACCGATGATGCGATTGTGTTGACTCCACCAATTATCTTTACCCTGGAGCAAGCCCTTGAATTCATTGAAGATGATGAGTTGGTTGAAGTAACGCCAAAAGCGATTCGCCTACGTAAAAAATACTTGACTGAAAATGAGCGTAAGCGCCAAAGCCGTAAATAATACGGATTAGGCAGTTTATCGGATAATTCATACAAAGTAACATAAAGCCTGTGACACACAGGCTTTTTTTATTTATCATTGCTTAGTTTTTGTTTATAGTGCGGATAATATTAATCATATTATTGTTGATAGTATGCATTAATATCATAAAAAATTTAGCAATTTAATATTCGCTAACGTATTGTTTCTACTATACTAGTCTAGTAAGCAAGGGCGTAATTACTACTTTGATGTAACGAATGCTAACTAGCGACAATACAATAAAGAATAGAAGGTACTTACTATGAGTATGATGTCAGAATTTAAAGAATTTGCCCTTAAGGGTAACGTGATGGACTTAGCTGTCGGTGTGATTATCGGTGGCGCGTTTGGCAAAATCACGACCTCGTTGGTTGAAGATATTATCATGCCGTTATTTTCGGCGGTGTTTGGTGGTCATCTTGACTTTACCAATATGTTTGTCACATTGGGTGAAGTACCAGCAGGTACAGCCATGACCTATGATGCGCTAAAAAAAGCCGGTGTGCCAATGCTAGCTTATGGTAACTTTATTACCATTTTAATTAACTTTATCATCTTGGCATTTGTGATTTTTATGTTGGTTAAAGCGATGAATCGTCTGCGCCGTCAAAGTGAAGCGCAAGTGCCGGCTGTACCAGAGCCATCAGAAGAAGTACAATTACTGCGTGAGATTAGCCGTAAGTTAGACAAGTAATTTGTGATAGCCTTTTTTCTTTTAATGCCTTAACCCGTGTGTTAAGGCTTTTTTTATGGGGGATTCCTCGGCCAAGGACTTGCTTTTGCTATACTATGCACCTACTAAAACAAGGTAATGAGTAATTCATAGGCGAACAATGACGCAACATATCATGGTATTAGGGGCAGGGGTGGTCGGTATTGCGACCGCATGGCAGCTACGACAAGCGGGATTTGATGTCACCGTGGTGGATCAAGAGTCAGCCGCAGCCATGCAAACCTCGTTTGCCAATGGCGGTCAAATTTCGGTATCGCATGCCACACCTTGGGCCAATCCTAGTACACCATTTAAGGCATTCAAATGGCTACTACGCGAGGATGCGCCGTTACTGTTTCGCTGGCAGCGGTTATTTGGTCGTGATGCTGATAGTCAGTTATGGCGTTGGGGATGGCAGTTTTTGCGTGAGTGTAACGCGTCACGTGCTGATGCCAACTTGGTACAGATGGTACGTTTAGGCTTGTACTCACGTCAGGTATTGGGTGAGGTGCGCGCCCAAACCGGTATTCAATATGATTGCTTAACGCGCGGGATTATGCACTTTTATACCAGTCAGGCTGAGTTTGATAGCGCGATTGCCCCGACCTATCGTATGCAAGAATTGGGTTGTGACCGTCGTTTGATTTCAGTCGCAGAAGCAGTGGCGCTTGAACCAGCTTTGGCTAGTGTGACGGACAAACTTGTCGGTGCGACTTATACCGCGCTTGATGAATCAGGCGATGCCAAAGTATTTACCCAAAACTTGGCCACCCTGTGTCAGCAACAAGGTGTGAAGTTTTTATTCAACAAAAAGATTGAGCGTTTGTTGATGGAAAACCAACGTCTTACGGCGGTGAGTTTAGTTGATACGTTAACAGGTGAATCACAACCAGTCAGTGCGGATAGCTATGTGTTGGCGCTAGGTAGTTATAGCCCGCAGCTTGCCAAGCCGTTGGGGATTGATTTGCCGATTTATCCGGCCAAAGGCTATTCGGCCACTTATCCGGTCTTACAACCGGATAAAACCCCGTATGTGAGTCTCATTGATGATGAGTTTAAACTTGTGTATTCACGACTGGGTGAGCGTTTGCGAGTGGCAGGCACTGCGGAGTTTAATGGCTTTAGTTTGGCGTTAAATCCGGTGCGTTGTGAGGCTATTACTCACCGAGTGCGAGCAGTGTTTGGTGAAGCGGTAGACACGCATCAGCCGAATTATTGGACAGGGTTACGCCCGATGACCCCCTCAAATGTACCGATTATTGGTCGTGCGAGTAATCGCTTGGGACGTATTGATAATTTGTACTTAAATACCGGTCATGGCACCTTGGGCTGGACGCATTCGAATGGCTCTGCTAAGGCAATGACCGATATTATCTTGGGCAAACATCCGGAAGTGGATTTTGATTTTGTCGGGCTTTAGCGGTTAGACCTTAGCCGTTAATTGTCGTTTGATGTAAGGGTGTCAGTGACTAAGCTTTCAGCAGGGAAAAACACCGTAAAGGTCGAACCTTTACCAAGCTTGGAGTTAACCGTTAGTTTGGCATGATGTTGGTACAATACGTGTTTGACAATCGCTAAGCCTAATCCGGTACCACCTGTTTCTCGGCTACGGCCACTATCAACGCGATAAAAGCGCTCGGTTAAGCGGTTAATATGGCGTGGCTCAATACCGATGCCATTGTCTTCAACGCTAAAGCACACCCCATCTTCATACTTGTACCAACTAATGCTAATTTCCCCACCGTTTGGCGTGTATTTGATGGCGTTGGTAATCAGGTTGCTTAGCGCGCTACGCAGGTAATCCTCATAGCCCCAAATGTGCTGTTGGCTATCGATATGCAAATGAATCAGATGGTCGAAGGTCTTGTTATACATTTGCGCGTCATCAAATAGCTGAGTCAGCAGCCTTGGCATATCAATGTTGGTCGCTTCTTTGGGTCTTTCTTGGTTTTCTAAACGCGATAACAATAACAAGTCATTGATAATGTTGTTCATGCGCTGACTTTGCTGCATCATTTGATTGAGTGCGCGCTGCCAACGCGGCTCTAAGTCTGGCTGTTCGCTTAATGTTTCGACATAACCCATAATCACAGTCAGTGGGGTGCGTAACTCATGCGAGACGTTGGCAACGAAGTCTTTACGCATCTGCTCAAGATGATGCATACGCGTGACATCATAGATAATCATGAGCTTTTCTTGCCCAAACGGGGTTATTTCACACTGATAAAAGCGGTTATTGTCTGCAAGGCTGGTTAAGCGAATACCGTCAATAAATTTATCAATATCTTCATAATACTCATGAAATAACGGACTGCGTAAGATGGTGAGAATATGACGACCTTGGTCAGGTGCGGTTAAATTCAAAATTTGCGCAGCGGCCTGATTCCACCATTCAAGGCAGTTGTTATGGTCAATGAGTACCACGGCATCCTGCAATGCGCTCAATGAACTACGAATCTTACGCACTAAGCCGATGGTCTGTTGGTGAGCCTTTTCTTGTTGGCGATTGACGTAATATAAGTGGTTGGCAATCACATCAAGGCTATGCTCAAGGCGTGGCGGGGGTTCATGACTATGACGGGTCGCCCACAACTTAAAGCGTTGCAGTGACCACAAAAAATACAGTTGATACAATAATAAACCGGCAGCAAAGCCCCAAGCCATGTAGCCAAATAAGCCGCCAATCAGCAAACCGACTAAACTTGCGAATAATGCCGGCAAGATAGCCGACCATAAATTAAGGGGTTTGCTAGTCATAATAAGTGGGCGTTACTCGGGTTAGTCAACTTTGTTAGAAAAGCGGTAGCCAGTGCCGCGTACGGTTTGGATGTAATCAGCAAACCCAAATGGCTCAAGTACCTTACGTAAGCGACGAATATGCACATCAATGGTGCGGTCTTCGACATACACATTGCCGCCCCAAACTTGGTCTAATAACTGAGTGCGAGTATAAGCACGCTCTGGATGGCTCATAAAAAACGCCAATAAGCGATACTCAGTCGGGCCAATATCAACGGGTTTGTCATTGGCGCTGACGCGTTGGCTCGCTGGGTCTAGACTTAAACCACCGATATTAATCGGTTTATCGCCTGATAGCGCGCTACTACGACGGAGTACCGCTTTAATACGTGATACCAATTCACGGGTCGAAAACGGCTTGGTAATATAATCATCGGCACCGGCATCCAGACCTTGGACTTTATTATCCTCTTCGCCTTTGGCGGTCAGCATAATAATCGGAATCTCAGATAGCATATCATCTTTTTTAAGACGGCGGCATAAATCAATGCCAGATAAACCATTGGGTAACATCCAATCGAGTAAAATCAAATTCGGACGATGGTCAACGACTAAGTGATGCGCTTGTGCTACCTCAGATGCTTGTAAACAATCAAATCCTGCCATTTCCAAGGTGGTGACAATCATTTCACGGATAGCAGGCTCGTCTTCAACGACCAAGATAGTTTCATTTTTCATAGCAATCTCAGGGTAACGGTGGGCAATAATGGCAGGTGGGCAAGGTCATATTGTCAATGGTAGATTATGACAGCAATATTACAACCGGAAAATGTGACAAGAATATGACAATGACAAAACTTTAGTCTGCCTTATCATTTGTTTAGATGGACACGATGAAGTTGCTAAGTAAAGTCGAGGCATTAGTTGAGTTCAAATAAGAAGTTAATCGGGCCATCATTACAGCTTGATACCTGCATATTGGCACCGAATTCACCCGTGGCGATGGTAGCGTGCTGCTGTTTGGCATACGCAATAATGTCATCAAACATCGGCTTTGCTAGGGTTGGGTGCATGGCTGGTTTAAAATCAGGACGACGCCCGTTTTGCGTATTGGCAAGTAGGGTGAACTGCGATACCAATAATAAGCCGCCGCCCACGTCTTGGACGTTTTTATCCATTTTTCCTTGTTCATTTTCAAAGATACGATAGGTGAGGATTTTATCAATCATCTTTTTGCCGATGTCTAGCGTATCATCATGTCCAAGCCCAAGATAAACCAAAACCCCTTGGTCAATAGCGCCTATAAGTTGGCCATCGACATGAACATTGGCAAAGGTGACGCGTTGAATCACGGCTTTCATAGGAATTCCTTGAGGGTGTGTGTATAATATCGCGGTGTCTGATTATAAAGACTACTGGCATAAAAGCCAATTTATAGTCTTTTAAATTCACTTTAATACTTCGTCAAGCTCGCTTGCTGTACTATTTGTACTATCTGCGCTCGCTTTCCTTGTCCTAAAATGAATTTATTTGACTATATCTTGTCTATGACCTTGTGATGCCGATTTTTAAGCCTATTATTTGTTATAGCCTACTATTCTTTAGAGCCTATTATGACCTTATTTACCACGCTACAAAACCTTGTCCCTCAGCAAAAACTTAGCGAAGTGGCGGGCAGGCTAGCCCAAAGCCGTCATCCGGTGGTCAAAAAAATGTTTATCCGTGGCTTTGCCAGTGCGTATGGGATTAAGCTAGACGAGTACGCGCGTGGTAGCTTGTCGCAATATGAAAGTTTTAATGACTTTTTTACCCGCGAATTAAAACCCGATGCGCGTCCGATTGATCAAAATGCCGATAATATTGTGTGCCCGGCGGATGGGATGGTTTCACAAATCGGTCAAATCAGCCAAGGCAAAATGCTGCAGGCCAAAGGTCGTTATTATGAAGTCGGGCAGTTATTGGCCGACCATGAGTTAGGTAAGACGATGACCGATGGTAGCTTTGCCACGATTTACTTGGCGCCAACCAATTACCACCGTGTGCATATGCCATTTTCGGGTACCTTGGTAGAAACGATTTATGTACCAGGTCAGTTGTTTTCGGTTAATAATGAAACCGCCGACAATGTGCCGGATTTGTTTGCGCGTAATGAACGCTGTGTGTGCGTGTTTGATACCGAATTTGGCAAGGCCTGTGTGGTACTAGTCGGTGCGATGATTGTGGCAGGGATTGAAACCGTAGCCACCGGCAAAATCAAACGTAGCGCAACAATTCAACGTAGAACCCATGATTTGCCACTGCAAAAAGGTGATGAGTTGGGACGTTTTTACTTAGGCTCGACGGCGATTGTGGTAATGCCAAAACAAGCGGGTACCGCTTGGGCGCCGGGTATGGAGCATGGTGCTGTCGTCCAAATGGGGCAAACCATGGGCACGTTTATGAAATAAGTAGCGCAAGTTGCCTCTAACGTTTTTTATTCGTTTACACGCCAAATTCGTTCAACACCCAGTAGGGCAGTCGCTCACTGGGTTTTTTGTCGACAGTCACTTTGTTGACAGTTACTTGGATGAGTAAACATAGGTAACTGCAAAACGTCACCATTTTTGCCTTGTATTTTTTTGCACTTACTTTAAGCTAACCAGCAATATTGTTATTGTTTAAGTTTTTTTATGAAATTAGCAACATCTACAACAACAGCTGAACAAACATCTACTGAGAATCAGCCAGTTGACCCGCGTATTGACCATAAAGACGGTCATCAAGGTAACCATCACGATAACGAGCATTACCCAACGGGTTGGATTATGTTGTTGGGGTTAATTATCGCCGTTGGCCCATTGACCATCGATATGTATTTGCCCGCGCTGCCAAGTATGGCCAAAGACTTTGGCGTGGCGACGAGCTTTATTGCTAACTCAGTACCGGCTTATTTTGTGGGTTTGGTGGTTGGGCAATTGTTTTATGGCCCGCTGTCGGATCGGATTGGGCGGATTAAGCCGTTGTATTTTGGCATGGTGGTATATGTGATTGCCTCAATCATTTGTGCGACCACCGATAATGCGTATGTATTGTTTGCGGCACGTACGGTACAAGCATTGGGCGCCTGTGTTGGCACCGTGGTAACGCGTGCAATGGTGCGTGACCGACTGCACCCGAAACAAATGGCAAAGGCATTTTCACTCATGGTGTTGGTGATGGGTATTGCGCCAATCTTGGCACCGTCAATGGGTGCCTTGCTGCTTAAGTTTATCGATTGGCGGGTGATTTTTTGGTTTTTGGCAGGGTTTGGTGTGCTAAATATTATCCTCACTAAGCTGTTTTTACATGAAACGTTAGCGCCAGAAAATCGCAATGCGCGTCCGATTAATCAGTTATTGGGGCAGTATTGGAACTTGCTAAAAGATGTCCGTTTTAATTATCCGGCGGTGGGGGCAGGGCTATTGATGGGCTCAATGTTCGTGTATATCAGCGCAGCGCCTGAGCTGATTATGGAAGCGTATGGGGTCACACCGGAGCATTTTAGTTGGATTTTTGGTATGAATGCAGCGGGCTTTATTGGGTTAACCCAAGTCAATCAATGGTTGGTCAATCGCTATCGGTTAGTCAGTCTATTACGTATTGGCGCACTGGTACAAGTGGTCGCAGCTGGGGTTTTGATGACGTTAGGATTGCTATTTGGTATCCAAGCTTGGTTGCCTTTGGTGTTGGCGTGTATTTTTTGCTGTATCGCAGGCTTGGGTCTCACCCAACCCAACGCGGGCGCGATTGCCTTGGCTTTTCAAAAGAAACAAGCCGGTACGGCAAGTGCGTTGCAAGGCTCGCTGAATTTTGCCGTCGGGATTTTTGGTGGGTTATTATTAAATCTGTTTCCGTTTAACGCAGTGGCCAAGTTGGGTTTGACCATGTTTATCTTGATGGCAATCGGCTGTTGGCTTGTGTTCCAGATTGATAAAAACCTAGACCTTGCGAATGTCGATTAACGCGCTCGACATACTTAGTCAAAGCGATAAATATCCATGCCCAAGCTGTAATGGGCATAGCTTTCATGGACCACATTCATTTGGCTACCCGCACCCGCAGCAAAGTACAATGGTAATAAATGCTCAGGCGTTGGATGGCTATGTTTGGCAAAACGCTGCTGCGACCAATCAAGCGCGCTTGGCATATCGGTTTTGAGTTGATGAATCAGCCAGTATTTAAATTCATTGGCTTGTGGCTCAATATCGGTGCTGTTAAAGCGCACCGTGGCTAAATTATGGGTGACGCTACCCGAACCAATAATCAACACCTGTTGTTGGCGCAATGGCGCAAATAGCGCGCCCAACTGGTAACACGCATAACTATCAAAATTAAACGGCAAGGATACCTGGACAATCGGAATATCAGCGGTTGGGTACATATGCATGAGTGGTGTCCACACGCCATGATCAAACGGGCGCAAGGTATTAAGTGTCGCAGTTATTCCCAGTGCTTGTAGTTGATGCGCTAAGGCGTCAGCGACCTCCGGTGCGCCATGCGCGGGATAATCAATCGTATATAGTTCACGCGGAAAACCTGAAAAATCATGCCAAGTATCGGGCGCCGGATTGGCATTCAATTCTAACTGTTGGCTTTGCCAGTGTGCTGACAGGATAATAATCAATTTGGGCAGTGGCAGGTTTTGCCCAATTTTATTCAGCGCTTGGGTCATACTGTTATTTTCAAGCGCGATGGTTGGTGCGCCATGCGAAATAAATAAGCTAGGCAAGGTTGCGACTGGGCTCGGACTCGTAGCCAGTACGCCTTGTAAGGTCAAACGATTAGAGGTGGCTGTCATTGAGATGTCCTTGACGGTAAATACCCAGTCATGCTGTGGTTCGAATAGGTGTGTAGAAGAATAGCATTGACGCAAATCCAGTATTTTTGTGATTAGTCATACTAAAACTGATGCGCCTAACCTACATAAGCCGTCTATATATCAGTAAATTATCCAATATAATGGGGATAACTGCGTGACAATACAATTTTAATCAAGATGACAACGCCTAACGACAACGTCTAATGTCTAGGCTTATGCTTACGCCTTATGAAACGACAGCCAATCTGCGCTTTTGCCTAGAAAATTCATTATCAATAGCGATTAGAAATAATCGCCACGATGATACGGATGGTGATTGATAATCGTCATAGCGCGATAAAGCTGCTCCATCAACACCACACGCACCAGTGGGTGTGGTAGGGTCAAATTTGACAGTGACCACTTAAAATGCGCCGCTGCCAAGACGTCTTTGGAAAGACCATCTGCGCCACCAATCACAAACGCCATATCATCGCCCAATTGCATGGCTTCACCGATTTTATCCGCTAACTGCTCGGTTGAAAGATTTTTTCCACGCACATCTAGGCAAATGAGCTGTTCACGTTTGGCGGCTTGGTGTGCTTGTAAAATTAACCCACCCTCGGTAATGGCGTATTTTTCGAGTTCAGCGGGCGAGGGGTTTTTGGCGCGTTTGCTTGCAGCAATCTCGACCACATCGGTGGTGAGCATCGGCTGAATGCGTTTATGATAGTCATCAAAACCGGTCTGTACCCAAGCTGGCATCTTTTGACCCACCGCTAAAATTCTGGCTTTCATCAAGGCTTACCCATACGATTAAAACACGGATTTTAGCATGATTTGGCTCAGGCTTGCTCTCAGTTGCTAAACAGGCTGTAAACGTCTGTAGCAATCAATAGGATTGGCATGAAAGATTATTCACAAAATTTAGCGGTAAATTAGTAAAAAACTCGCTACCATAGAGAAATGACTAAATAAAATTGTATCTATTAAACCATTAACACCATTGTATTAGGGTCAATATCACCATGCGCCAATGCCACCACAACCATAAAAAAACCGGCAAACAGCAAAAAGCTACCAAGCCCAAACGCCACACACTGCGTAACATTGTTGGGCTAAGTGTGGTTGGGGGTACTGCTGCGGTTGGGGCAACGGTTGCTGGCATTTGGGGCGGTTGGCAATATGTAAAGGCTGAGGCAAAAAATCGCCGTCGTCACACGCCCGCGTTTAACAAACTGGTCACCGCCAATACCTATTGTGGTACGGTACATAAAGATGGCGAACGATTTACCCTGACCACGGCAGGCGGGACGTATCACATCGTTGACCCATTAGCCGTGATTGATAAAATTGCCCACGCGCAACTTGAAAAAGCCAAACATGATAAAACCCAACACAAGCCCCAAGTATCACGTTATCAGCCAAATGACCGACCCAGCGCGTATTATGATGTGCCTGTGTGTGTCGTCGGTGAGCTTAGCCAAAAAGGTCGCTATGGGTATTTGGGGCAGCAAGATTATCAACTAACGGTTGTTGAAGCCGCAGATATGTAATACCATTTTTGATAAACCCTGTGATATAACTAGATAGATAATATGCCATCACGATAACAATACAACATCATCAAAGGAGTTGACGATGACCATTAAATATAGCGCCCGACCTTACCGGATTGAACGTGCTGACTGCCAAGCCCTACTCATCGATATTCAACAGCGTTTGGCACCACATATCCATGACAATGACCATATCATTCGCCGCGCTAAGATATTGGTGCAAGGGTTACAAGCGCTGAATGTGCCCATTATGCTCAATGAACAATACCCCAAAGGCTTGGGAACAACAGTGCCTGACGTCATGGAGGTGCTATCACCCAATAATCAACAGGTCTTTGAAAAAATGAGCTTTAGCGCGTGTGACACGGCCGAATCATGGAAGCATATCGCCAGTCAAAACCGTAATACCGTACTGGTATTTGGCACCGAAACCCATGTCTGTGTCCTACAAACGGTGCTAGACTTACTGGATAATGGTATGCAGCCCGTTGTTATCGCTGATGCCGTCGGGTCACGCGACCCCTATGATAAAAAAATTGCCATTCGACGTATGCGTCGTGCCGGTGCTGTGATTACCACCACCGAGGCGATTTTATTTGAGCTGTGCCGCCGCGCTGACGATACGGCATTTAAGACAATTTCTAATTTGGTAAAATAATGCAACCACTGATTGATTATCTGTTGGCGATTGATGGGTTAAAACACGTCAATCGTCGTAATTACATCACGCCAGACCCAACCACTCAAACGCAACGTTTAGAAAACTCGGCCGAACATTCATGGCACCTAGCGATGGCGTGCTGGGCGGTTGCCGATTACTTTAAGTTGTCAGTCGACCAAGCCAAATTATTAAAGATGGCATTGGTACATGACTTGGGCGAAATCGATGCGGGTGATACCTTTTTGTACGATAGCCAACGCAGTCAAGCACACATCAACGAGCGTGTCGGGGTGGAGCGTCTGGCCAAGTTATCAAGCCACGAAGCTGAGTTGCTACAAATGTGGGACGAGCAAGAAACAGGCCATAGCCCTGAAACCAAACTGCTCAAGGTCGTGGATAGAATACTGCCCTTTATGCTCAATATGATTAGCGAAGGTGGGGCGTGGCGCGATCACCATATCAAGCGCTCACAAGTCGCGGCGGCAATGGCATTTATCAATCAGGACTTTCCCCAGATTCATGATTGGCTAGTGGCACAGATGGATATTGCCGTTGCTAATGGTTGGCTACGAGAAGGCTAAGTAAAAGGCTAGGTGAAGGTCATGTTAAAACGCGTCCTTGTTGGATTATTCATCACAGTTTGTGGGATAGCAATGGCGCAAGCCCAAGACTATCAACTTGACCCCATCACGACCCAATGCTATCTATTTAGCCATAACCAACTACAACAAAACGTTAATTGTCAGATGACCGGCAAAGCAAATACCGGTAAAGTATGGTCAAAGCGTCAAGAGTTTGTGTTATCAACTGGCCAGCTATCAAGCGACCAACAACGCGAACCGCTCATTCATACCTTATTAAAAACCAGCAAACGTAAATATCTTGCAAAAAACGATAAGATTCTTATGCCGATAACGCCTGATGGCAATAAGGCGGACGATGTCATTGATATTGCCACACTAAACGGCAAGCCTGCAATACGACAAAACCGTTGGCTCAAAAACTCCCAAGTCATGACTGACGATGAGTTTTGGGGTGAATATTCTGAGCTAACGTCTGATAAACTGACCGATAGATTGGCGTGCTTACAAACCGAAGATAACAGCTTTGAGCTGTGTACACCGTATGCAGATAATGATTTTCGCACAGATTAGCAGTTTAAATGGTTTTATCAGATGATAAAAAAACGTGCAAAGCAACTTGCACGTTTTTTATTTAACTCAAAACATTACTCTCAGCATGTTAGCTATTAGCTGATTTTGGGCGCTTGGTTTTCGTCAATCACTGCCGCATCGACAACCACAGTTTTGCGACCTTCGATGGATGGCAACTCATACATGGTATCAAGTAGCGCATTTTCGACGATTGAGCGTAAACCACGCGCACCGGTTTTGCGGTTTAAGGCTTGTTTGGCAATCGCGACTAACGCGTCTTGGTCAAACTCAAGCTTGGCATCTTCCATCTCAAACAAGTATTCATATTGCTTGATTAACGCATTTTTTGGCTCGGTTAGGATTTGAATCAGCGCAGCTTCATCCAATTCTTCCAAAGTTGCAACCACGGGTAGACGACCAATCAACTCAGGAATTAGGCCAAATTTAATCAAGTCTGATGGCTCAACTTGTTGGAATAACTCACCGATTTTTTTGTTGTTGTCTTTGGCTTTGACATCCGCGTTAAAGCCGATACCGGTCTTTTCGGTACGCTGTTGAATAACTTTATCAAGGCCCGCGAATGCACCACCACAGATGATAAGGATATTACTGGTATCGACTTGAATCATCTCTTGGCTTGGGTGCTTACGACCACCTTGTGGTGGCACATTGGCAACTGTGCCTTCAATCAATTTTAGTAGGGCTTGTTGTACGCCTTCGCCTGATACATCGCGAGTGATTGAGGGATTTTCGCTTTTGCGGCTGATTTTATCGATTTCATCGATATAGATAATACCTTTTTGGGTTTTTTCGATATCGTATTCGGCAGCTTGTAGTAGCTTTAAGACGATATTCTCAACGTCTTCACCGACATAACCTGCTTCAGTTAAGGTGGTCGCATCAGCGATGGCAAACGGTACATCCAATACCCGCGCCAAGGTTTGCGCCAATAAGGTCTTACCCGAGCCAGTCGGGCCAATCAGTAAGATATTACTCTTTGATAGCTCAACCATGGCATTGTCGCTGCCATCTTTGACTAGTTTTGGCTGGCTGTGCATTTTGGCCGCGACTTTTAAGCGTTTGTAATGGTTGTATACCGCAACGGCTAAGGTCTTTTTGGCGCGATCTTGACCGATGACATAGTCGTCTAGATGCTCACGCAATTCTTTTGGTGTCGGCAGACGACGTGCTAACCAATCTTCGCTACCGACTTGTTGGTCGCTGCTACTGGTGTCGTCCAATAAGTCTTCGCACAATTCAATACATTCGTTACAGATATTGGCATCTTGGCCAGCAATCAGTTTTTTTACTTCGTGTTTGGCTTTGCCACAAAAAGAGCAGTGCGCCTCGAGTTCTTTTTTCATCGGTTCACTCTATTGTTTAGACCGTTCATGATAAGTAGTGCTTGTTAACTAAGCGGTATGTTATCTACAACATCAATTATGTTTGTTGTGCAAACAACACCCAAATTAACAATGGGCTAGATAAATGTATCTAACCCGTATTCGGTATCTTGATTATTCAGCGGTTGGGCGTTTGGTCAATACTTCATCGACCAAGCCATAGGCTTTGGCTTCTTCAGCATCTAACCAATAATCACGTTCAACGTCACGTGCGATTTTCTCAAGTGGTTGACCAGTACGTTCTGCCAAGATTTTATTCAAGCGTTCACGGATTTTTAGGATTTCGCGCGCATTGATTTCGATATCGGTGGCTTGACCTTGCGCACCGCCTGATGGTTGGTGAATCATCACACGTGCGTTGGCAAGCGCGTAACGTTTACCTTTTTCACCCGCAGCTAGCAAGAATGAGCCCATACTATATGCGCCACCCATACAGATCGTTGATACGTCTGGTTGGATAAAGTTCATGGTATCGTATACCGCAAGACCGGCACTGACCGATCCGCCCGGTGAGTTGATATACAAATGGATGTCTTTTTCTGGGTTTTCTGCTTCCAAAAATAGCAACTGTGCCACAATCAAGTTTGCCATATGGTCTTCAACTTGGCCGGTCAAAAACACCACACGCTCACGCAATAGACGAGAGTAGATGTCAAATGAGCGCTCACCGCGTGATGACTGCTCGACCACCATAGGTACTAAGGCTGATTGTGGTGTAGTTAAACCACGAGTCACCGTGTTTTGCACAGCGCTAGTGGCAAATGGCGAGTCTAAAAATTTTTCTAACATAGTTATCCTTATTAGTACATATTCCGACTTTACCTTTCCCAAAAAAATACACTATCTTTTTCAAACTCGCTTACTGTACTACTTGTACTATCTTCGTTCGTTTTCCTTGATATTGTAATTTTTGGGTTTGGTATTAGATAAAAGTTCTCAAGCACATAATTTAGCCAGCGTTAAGACGCAAAAGCCCTTATCTAATATAAGGGCAGTGCAGTTAAAAACAAGTTGGTTAGCGCTAGCAGCCACGAAAAAACCGATAACAACCGCAACTGCGCTTAAAGTGTTAAGACGCTTACATTAAGCCTTGTTGTTGGCTTGCCAATAGGTCTTGGTAAGATACGTCTTTGTCGCTTACGTTCGCTTGAGCCAATAAGTAATCAACAACTTGGTCTTCTAGTACCACGGCTTCGATGTTAGCACGTTCTTGTTTGTTGTTGCTGTAGAAATCAACGACTTCTTTTGGATCTTCGTAGTTTTCTGCCATTTCGTTGATAAAGGCGTCCACACGTGCTTGGTCAACTTCTAGTTTGTTGGCTTCGATGATGCTTGATACCAACACACCTAGACGAGCAGCGCGTAACGCTTGTTCTTCGAACAATTCGTTAGGTAGCATGTCTTTGCTGAAGTTTTTAGGGTCAGCACCGAATTGTTGGGCAAAACGGTTTAACATCATGTCGCGTTGACGATCGATTTCTTGCTCAAGCATAGAGCCTGGGATTTCGATTTCGTTTTTCTCTAACAAGGCATTGAAAGTTGCTTCTTTCACTTGAGCGCGCGCTGCGTTTTTCACTTCGCGTTCCATGTTTTTGCGAACGTCAGCTTTTAGCTTGTCAAGACCGCCTTCTTTAACACCAAATTGCTCGAAGAATGCTTCGTCAAGCTCAGGTACTGCTGGGGTTTCAACAGATTTTACGTTGATTTTGAACTGCGCTTGTTTGCCTTTTAGGTTTTCAGCTTGGTAATCTTCTGGGAAAGTTACGTTGATGGTTTTTTCTTCGCCAGCTTTCATGCCTACGATACCGTCTTCAAAACCAGGAATCATACGGCCGCTACCTAGGACTAGGCTGAAGTCTTGTGCCGCGCCGCCGTCGAACAATTCGCCGTCGATTGAGCCTTCAAAGTCAAATTTCACTTGGTCGCCATTCGCTGCTGCATCTTCTTTAGCCGCGAACGTTTGACGTTGTTTTTGTAGGTTTTCAATCATGGTGTCAACGTCAGCATCGCCAACAGTGGCAGTTTGACGCTCAACGTCTACGCCTTCTAAGCTTTGTACTTCAACTTCTGGGAATACTTCAACAGTGGCTTGGTAAACCAAGAAATCGTTTTCTAGTTTTACGTCGTCGATGTTTGGCATACCCACAGCACGGATGTTTTCTTCACGAATTGCGTCAAATACGGTATCACGGATTACATCGTTGATAACTTCTTGTTGGATACCTGCGCCGTATTGAGCGCGGATGTGTGATACTGGCACTTTACCTTTACGGAAACCGTCGATTTTAGCGGTTTTAGCCACTTGTTGGATACGGCTTTCAACACGGCCTTGGATGGTGGCAACTGGTACTTTAACGGTCAATTGGGTTTCCAAGTTTGACGTTTTGTTGGTAGTGATTTGTAAATCTGACATGAGATAGCTTCCTAAAAAATAAATGGATAATCAAAAATCGCTTATGAATTATGCAATCCAGCGTTTTATCACAGGTGTACAGCAAAAAATCGGTTGGTTATTCGGTGATAATCACCACCATAAAAATAACCGAAAGTCATATAGTATAAATTAAATGCCATTTAAAGTAAAAAAATTGTTTGCCGCATTCGTTTAACCGAAACGGCTTATCAAATGCGGTTGTTTAACCAAATTGCGCGAGTTGCTTTAATTCACCCAATAACTGCTGCATGGCTTTACCACGGTGGCTGAGTTGGTTCTTTTGGGGCTTTGGCATCTCAGCGGCTGACAGATGCAATTCAGGTACCCAAAACAGCGGGTCATAACCAAAGCCATGCTCACCGTGTGGCGCGTCTAAAATTTCGCCTTGCCAAATTCCTTGGGCAATCAACGGTAATGGGTCTTCAGCATGACGCACCAACGCCAAGACACACACAAACTGACCTATAATCGGGGCAGCTTTGCCATTAGCAGTACGGTGCGCTTGCAGCTCATCGAGCAGTTTTTGGTTATTGGTCGCGTCTTTATTGGCAGCAAAGCCATCACGCTCTTGGGCAAAACGGGCAGAATAAATCCCTGGGCTACCACCTAAGATAGGCACACATAGCCCTGAATCATCGGCCACCGCAGGTAAACCGCTAATTCGGCTCGCATGACGCGCTTTAATCAGTGCATTTTCCACAAAGCTTAACCCGTCTTCAATCGCATCGGCAATCTGTAATTCGCCTTGCGGGATAATCTCAACGGGTAAATTAGCATCGGCAAATAAATGCTGAAACTCGGCAAGCTTGCCTTGGTTGTTACTGGCGAGTACCAACTGAGAAAACATGGTCAATCCTAAATCTATCTATTGGTTAAAAAATAGTCTGTCAGTGGCTGGATTACTCACTTGTCCACTACTTGGCTGCGTATCATAGCACAGCCTGAACAACACAATGTGACGGATTGTTATACCGCTAGAAGCATTGGCTTAAGAATAAAAAAAGTAAAATTTACAAGGCGTGTGTTAATCGTTTTATCTAGTAACTTTATCGGGTTAGTGTTATACCAAACGACAACATATTTCTTCAAGCAATTTGTTAAGATGGCTAATAAGCGATACTGACTAAAAATCAGTAGGTTAGCTTGTCTGATGCGTGATACGTGCGGTAAGCGGATAGGGTTTTTTGCATATCCCCACACGTATTACGGTTAAATTTTGCTAAATTTTATGGCATCATAAGGTCGGTTACCCATGCGCTAGGCTTGCCAAGCACATCGGACAGACCACATGAGGTCACTTTTATCTTAGTTTATGTTTAGCTAGCACGATTTAAGCGGGATTTATCGTTATCCCGTATCGTAAAAGTCACAGGATAATGACGAATACAACGCTTACACGTTAGCCAATGTATAAGGAAAATAATATGTCACACATTACTCTACCAGAACTACCATACGCAAAAAACGCACTTGAGCCACATATCAGTGCTGAAACTCTAGAATATCACCATGACAAACACCACAATGCGTATGTGACTAAACTAAATGAATTACTACCTGGTTCTGGCCTAGAAGGCAAAGAACTTGACGAAATCATTAAAGCAACGGCACAAGACAGCAGCAAAGCGGGTATGTTCAACCAAGCTGCTCAAGTATGGAACCACACATTCTACTGGAACTGCATGACCCCAAATGGTGGCGGTGAGCCAACGGGTGACCTAAAAGCCAAAATCGAAGAAGCCTTTGGTTCATATGCTAAATTCCGTGAAGAATTCAAAAATGCAGCCGTTACCCAATTTGGTTCAGGGTGGGCATGGTTAGTTGCTGATAGCGTTGGTGGCCAACTATCTATCATGAAAACTTCAAATGCTGACACCCCAATGGCACACGGTAAAGTTGCGGTATTGACTTGTGACGTTTGGGAACACGCTTACTACATCGACTACCGTAATCGTCGTCCAGACTACGTTGACACCTTCCTAGACAAATTGGTGAACTGGGATTACGCAAACGCGAAATACCAAGGCCAAGACGCTGGCGTAGAAAAGTAAGTAGAAAAATAATCGATTAACGATTATTGAATAGCAAAAACCCCTGAGCGGTTGCTTAGGGGTTTTTTATTGGCAAAAATTAAGGATAAATTTAAATAAAAAAAGCGTGGGCTAACTGATTAACCCACGCAAGTGCCCTGTCTTAATAATAGGCGATAAAAATATCAGTCCTGCAATTTTCTATCATTAAACAGTTTCGTTAAATAACTCACGGCCAATTAGCATACGGCGGATTTCACTGGTACCGGCACCGATTTCGTATAATTTAGCATCACGCCAGAAACGACCCATTGGGTATTCGTTGGTGTAACCGTTACCACCGAAGATTTGGATACCTTCACCGGCCATCCAAGTGGCTTTTTCCGCAGTCCATAAAATCACGCTGGCACAGTCTTTACGAACTTGACGCACATGGTCGCTACCTAGCATATCTAGGTTTTTACCAACGGTGTATAGGAAGCTACGACCGGCTTGTAATACCGTATACATATCCGCAACTTTGCCTTGAATCAATTGGAATTCACCGATTGATTGGCCGAATTGCTTACGGTCATGAATGTATGGAATAACGTTGTCCATCACCGCTTGCATGATACCGATTGGGCCCGCTGCCAGTACTGCACGCTCGTAGTCTAGACCACTCATCAATACTTTTACGCCGTTGTTTAAGCCGCCCATGATGTTTTCAGCGGGTACTTCAACGTTTTCAAATACCATCTCACCCGTGTGGCTGCCACGCATGCCTAGTTTGTCTAGTTTTTGCGCAGTGTAGAAGCCTTTCATACCTTTTTCGACCAAGAACGCGGTAATACCTTTTGCGCCAAGCTCTGGGTTGGTTTTGGCATATACGACCATCACGTCTGCATCTGGACCGTTGGTAATCCACATTTTTGAACCATTTAATACGTATACGCCGTCTTTTTCTTCAGCGCGTAGTTTCATGCTGGTTACGTCAGAACCTGCGCCTGGCTCACTCATTGCCAATGCACCGATAAATTCACCAGTTAGTAACTTTGGTAGATATTTTTGTTTTTGTTCTTCCGAACCGTTACGTTTGATTTGGTTGATACATAGGTTTGAGTGTGCGCCATAGCTTAGGGCAACTGAGGCAGAGGCGCGGCTGATTTCTTCCATTGCCACCATGTGCGCCACATAACCCATGTCAACACCGCCGTATTGTTCTGGTACGGTGATACCGTGTAGACCAAGGTCACCCATTTTTTGCCATAAATCCATTGGGAATTGGTCGGTGTGATCTAGTTCAGCAGCGCGCGGTGCGATTTCAGCGGCAGCGAATGCTTGTACGGTTTCGCGAAGGGCATTGATATCTTCGCCTAGTTGGTAGTCAAGTCCTAACGTCATGGTCGGTTCCTTTCTGTGTTAGTTAAATAAAGGGGTAAAAGAAGTATATTAGCTATTGCGTTTATTTAGTAGCGCTCTTGCGACTCGTGAGCCATTTTGACGACCCAAGAAGTCACTGATTTTTTGGCCAACATCGACCAATTTTTCTAAGTCAATGCCAGTCTCGATACCCATACCATGTAGCATATAGACCACATCTTCAGTCGCGACATTGCCGGTTGCACCTTTGGCATACGGACATCCGCCCAAGCCCGCAACCGATGTGTCAAACTGCGCCACACCCATCTGTAAGGCTGCTAAGGTATTTGCCAGTGCTTGACCATAAGTATCATGGAAATGTCCCGATACGTTGTGGATATCGATATAGCGGCAAGCGGCATCAATGGCTTTTTGTACTTTTAATGGGGTACCGACACCGATGGTGTCCGCGATACCAATATGCTCAGCACCGATATTAATCAGCTTTTCAGTCACATAGGCAACTTGGTCAGGATTAACCTCACCTTCGTAAGGACAGCCCACGGTGCATGAAATCACACCACGTACGGCAATGCCATTGGCTTTGGCAGCTTCAGCAACTGGGGCAAAGCGCTCGATACTCTCAGCGATACTACAGTTGATGTTCTTTTGGCTAAAAGCTTCGCTCGCTGAACCAAAGATAACCACTTCATAGTTGGCAAAGTCTGGCTTGTGGGCGAGGGCGGCTTCAAAGCCTTTTAGGTTTGGCGTCAGTACCGAGTAGGTGACATTATCACGCTTGATAATGCCGTTTAACACATCGCTGTTATCCGCCATCTGTGGCACCCACTTAGGTGACACAAAACTGGTAGCTTCAAGCTTACGAATACCGGCGTCAATCAAGCCGTTGACTAGCGCAATTTTGACATCGCTAGGTACGGTTTGCTTTTCGTTTTGCAAGCCATCACGTGCGCCAACATCGATAATGCTTACAGAGCTTGGGTAGTTCATACTTATTCCCCTTTGCCTGTGTCAAGTTTGAGTAACTCGTCACCGTCTGATACCAAGTCACCGGCTTTGAACAGTAACTCAGTCACGGTACCATCTGCAGGTGCGTTAATCGTATGTTCGATTTTCATCGCTTCGATAACGGCTAATGGTTGGCCTTTTTTGACCACATCACCGACATTGACACGGAATGCGACTACTTGGCCTGGCATTGGTGATTTTAGGCTACCAGCATCTTGTGCTTCTTCACCCACATGCGCCATGCTATCGATTAGGCTGATCGTATCGCTCGCGCGGGTTGAGAAGACGTGTACTTGTTCGTTGTTTAACCACGCTTGTAGTTGTTGACGTTGGCCGTTAATCCAGATATTAAACGTGTCATCGGCTTGTGGTAGATAGCGAATTTCTCCATTGAAAATTTCAGTTAGCTGCTCAACGCTGTGCTTCGCGGCTGGGTTTTCGACTTTTTCAACGTTATAAATCGCCAAGTTAAACTGTTGACCATCAACTTTGCTCATCATCGCTTTGAGTGGCGTACCATGATAATTTAGGTCAAATGGGCGTTGGTAATCGCTATACGCACGGAAACCATTGGTGTGGCTGAATGGGTCATGGTTTTCAGTGCCTTTTTCAGCGGTTAATTCATTGATAATTGCGGTAGCAACCAACCACGGCAATTCGCCACGACGTTGGTCAAATAGGACTTCTTTTTCACGCTCAATCAATGCGGTGTCAAGGTTGGCACAGCTGAATGAATCTGACTGTACCACATGGCGTAAGAATGCCACGTTGTTTGGTAAGCCAACGATACGGGTCTCTGCTAATGCTTGGTCTAGTTTTGCCAACGCTTGCTCACGCGTTGGGGCATGGACAATTAGTTTGGCAATCATCGAGTCATAGTATGGGCTAATGACATCACCTTCGCTCACGCCATCGTCCACACGCACGTCAGAGACGGTAAACGCGCTGTGCGCAGGCTTACGATATACGTGTAGGGTACCGGTTGCTGGCAAGAAGTTGTTGTCCGGGTTCTCGGCATTGATACGTGCTTCAATCGCGTGACCATTGATGGTTAACTCATCTTGGGTCTTTGGCAAGGTTTCGCCCGCAGCAACACGGATTTGCCACTCAACCAAGTCAGTACCCGTAATGGCTTCAGTCACTGGATGCTCAACCTGTAAGCGCGTGTTCATTTCCATGAAGTAAAAACGCATACCGTTATAAGCATCATCATCGCCCAAGTCAGTACGTTGCTCAACGATGAATTCAACGGTACCTGCACCGACATAGTTAACTGCCTTTGCAGCGGCAATCGCGGCGGCACCCATTGCTTGACGCATGGCCAAGGTCATACCCGGTGCCGGTGCTTCTTCCAAAACCTTTTGGTGGCGACGCTGTACCGAGCAATCACGCTCAAATAGATAGACATAATTACCGTGGGTATCACCAAATACTTGAATCTCGATATGGCGTGGACGTAAGGCGTATTTTTCGATGAGTACATGGTCATTGCCAAAGCTACTAATCGCTTCACGTTTACATGAACCAAGCGCATCAATAAAGTCTTGTGAGTCGTGCACCAAACGCATACCTTTACCACCACCGCCAGAGCTGGCTTTGATAAGTACGGGGTAGCCGATACTATCTGCTTGGGCTTTTAAGAACTCAGGGTCTTGTTCGGTACCGTGGTAACCTGGAATTAATGGTACATCCGCTGATTCCATTAGGCGTTTTGATTCGGCTTTTAGACCCATGGCGGTAATCGCAGACGCTGGTGGGCCAATAAATACTAGACCCGCATCAGCACAGGCTTGGGCGAACTGGTCATTTTCACTTAAGAAACCATAGCCAGGGTGAATCGCTTGTGCGCCTGTTTGTTTGGCCGCCTCTAGAATACGTTCCCAACGTAGATAGCTTTCTTTTGGGGCTGAGCCACCGATATACACGGCTTCATCACAGGCAGCCACATGCTTGGCAAAGCGGTCGGCATCTGAGTACACAGCAACGGTACGGATGCCCATTTTTTTGGCGGTGGCGGCAACACGGCAGGCGATTTCACCCCGGTTGGCTATTAAGATTTTTGAAAACATAATCGTCCCTTTCTATTTTTTCAACACCGCATCACCGCGGATCTAACTTGGTGTTCTGATATAATTTAGCTTATAAAACCTAGCTTTTTACCCCAGTCATTTTGGCTCAGTCATTCAAGCCAGCTCGGTTTACGTTTTTGCAAGAATGACTGTACGCCTTCTTTACCTTCGGCGGATGCACGGATATCGGCAATGCCTGCGACGGTATCTTTGATTAACTGCTCATTAATCTCGGCAAATGCCACGTCTTGCACCA
>CALJUC010000038.1 GCA_937975585.1 uncultured Moraxella sp.
AAAGCAAACAAATGTACTTACCGCCCTATATGGTCCGAATTCTGTGCTGACCCCTATTTGATAAGCTAGAAAATGAGAATTTATATGAAGTCCAACTATCGGTTAGTTTTGAGAAATTAATCAATGTGGTGTTAGGGTGTCGTTAATCTGTCTCTGATAAAACCATGACGGTTCAAATTCAAGTCTATTCTATGACTACTACTGAAAAAATATTAAGACTTACGCAATATGCGTTAATCGAAATCCGCTATCAAGCAAGAATGCCTAACGGCAAGATCAAGGATATAGAACTATTGTCAGATTTATTTCATAATGTTCCAATTGCTTTGATAAGTGATAAAACGAAGCCTGAAGATATCCTTAAACAAATTATCGAGAAATCCAGTTACCATCAGGGTCTATATTGTTGGGTTACTAATAATTTAAAGGCAATGGAAAATAATCCTAAACACTAATTAATCATTGACGTGAAATAGCGATGACTGAGAATCAGCCCAAAACCAAAAATATATACCAAAAAACAATTGCCCAACTTATTAAAGAACTGCAATCATTTGAAGACCAGTCTTTAATTGTCATGGTGACAAGCAACTGTGGTGAAACTTTTAAACCTGTAGAATTGGTATCTAAAGGCTTTGAAGATGATGATAATAAAGTGTACTGTGCATTGCATATTGACGGTGAAGCCGAATGAAAAGTTCATTAAAAAAATGGATTTTAGCCATTATTGCCTTATTTATATTAGGCATCATCATAATTAACTTAGTAACAGTAAGAAAAACCAAAGATATTTCAACGGGTAACACTGGCGATTGGCTTAATCAAGGTAAGTAGCGACTTTTCCGTCCAATAAGACTATTGAGCTTGTCTAGCAATTTTCTGAGCCAAGGCTACAAATTCCGAGTAACTAAATCCTTCAGCACTCATTGAAAATGACCGATTACCGACGTTGAAGTCTAAGTCGTAAATATCCTTGCTTCCCGCTTCTATAGAGCCTTTTAGCTTTTGCAAGGTCGCGGGATTTCCAATAATGTCAAAGTTTATCGCTTCATTATAAATGGTCATTTTGACATCATTTTCTGCGTTTAAGTACATCTCATTGATTTCAAAGCGTTTCCCAAGACCATTATCGTACGAACGGAATAGTGAGTTGTACTTACCCGCATTAAATGCGCCTGAATAATCCGCCCCAACTAGCTTAAATTCATTGCCAAGAATACTTGTAATTTCCGTTGGTTCAAAGTTCAAATGCTTAACCACATTTTCAAAGCTACCATGACGCTGTAGTGCGGCTTTAAACTTTGCAGTGTTCGTAAATTCATGGGTAACTTTACCCTGACTATAACTACCATAGGTTTTTAAATTACTAAAATCTTGTCTTAACTTTTTTAGCTCATCAGGCGGTAATCCGCTATCGACCAAGTTAAGATATTCAACACGGCTGTCATTAGCTAAACGCGCTACAGCAGTTTGGCTATTACTACCATTGGATTGATTAGTATAACTTGCAGTTAATTGGTTAAACGTTGACTGCCAACGGTTAAAGTCTGAAAATTGTTGAGGGGAAAGACAGCGATTAATCACAGGTTTGCCATTAAGTGAAGTGGACAAGCTCCAAAGCATTTGTGAAATAGCATCTATTTTGCTGTCAACAAACTGTTTGCGATGCGTTATGGGGTCGATAATGAGCAATCGGTTAATATCCCAATCTGAGCCTTGCATAGCATTAAAATCAGGTATGGAATGGTCTTTATCGAGTTCTATTAGTATCCCGCATTGGTCAATTACCACTTTTAAGATGGGATCAGATAAAAACTGCTGTAGATCATACTCCATCTTGGGTGTCACTTTAGCTTGCCCGGCGGTATTTTCGTTGACTTTATTTGATAGTTTAAGAACTTCTATGGGGTCACCTTTGCCAAACTCATAGACTACAGGCTTGCCATCAATGATGCGAGTTTGGGTTTGCCAAAGCGTGTTGGGCATTGTAAAACCAGACTGGTTAAAAACATCGATTTTATCTGCTTTATATAGATGAGTGTCAATATAGGGGCATGGCTGACGGTCTGCGATAACGTTTAAAGGCAAGTGAAATACCCGCTGGTTTCTTGGATATACATGGTTAAATACTTGAATTGCAGGATGCAATGTAGTTTGACAGGACTGATTATTGGTAATGTACACTGTTTCATCCGTGTTCGGGGTCTGATAAGCGAGATAGAACTGCCCATTTGGCTTAACCACTATCGCTGAAGCGGTATTGTGTGAATCATCTCGTGATTCATAATAGATCGAACCATCTTTTAAATGGTAACTGGCACTAAATTGTTTTAAATTTGCATTAAAATTTGTGTAATCCTGCTGAGTTAATGATTGCTTGAGCCAGTCTTGCAACTGTTTATCCAGTAGATGACTACGAGATTCTGCAGGCGTGCCTAAAACTTGATTTATATTTGACCCTGTTGTACTACAAGCAGTTAGCAAAACTAAGCTAATGCTAATCCATGCAGCTTGCTTAAGTCTTGTGTGTTTCATAATTGCCCCTATTTTGCAAAGTTAAAAAGCTCTTTAAACCATGCCCAAAAACCTGCTTGCTTGCCAGTTGATTGAGCAGACAAATTGTCAGGATAAGCCGATTGCAGTGCCTCACAGGTTGGGTATTTTGCCTGTAAATCTTTTAAATAATCGGATTGGCTTTTACTGCCGATAAAGGCATCTAGTATACCCGTATCTCTACTAACACCACATCGTCTTGCTTGACGATTCCAGCCTGGATTATCCGGGGCTAATATAGCTCGTCCTAGTTTTATCTTATTATTTTGGCAAGTCACTGGGGCAATGGCATAAATTCGGTAATTATCTGGCTTATTACCATCATAGTTATCGCTTAAAGCAATGACAAGGTCATGTGGTTTTACGTTACTAGGCTTAAAAGTGGCTTCAAATTGGGTAGGACTTTTCTTGGTAAGGCTTTGCCAAATCGGACGAAAAACAAAGTTGTAATTTGAAAAGCGAAGCATATAGCCTTGCTTGTCGTTCGTATAGGATTGCACCTTTGCAGAGGGTTCAACAGCTTGCAATCGTGCAAGCATGGTCGTATTTGGCGTCAAGGGCGCACAGGCAAAACTAAAACTTGGCAGTGTTAGAACAAATGTTAAAATAAATTGCGTACAATAATGCTTCATACTTGTAACCCTTTATATATCATTGTCTGCGCAATTCTGACTAAACTCACTTACTAACCGACTTTTATCACATTTGAAATCAATATAATTTGAGATTTTAGAATCAATTCGCCAATCTTGACCTGTTAAAGGACATTTTTGATTCAAATCCGCTGCTTTACTCCAATCTCGGTAATTGGCTAAAAAATAGTAAGTGGGTACGCCCGTTACTGCCTCAATTTGCTGACATAGCTTTCGCCCTATTTGGCTATGTGATGAGTCCACTGATTGACGTTGTTGCAGAGCAAAGGCTTCCGTATCAGGTACAGATCCTAGCCATAGACGATAAAGTGCCTGTGCTTGCCGATACCAAGACCAAAGCTCGTCAATAAACCTGTCATCACAATCTTGCATAGGCAGATGATATAACGGTATGCCTTGATGGGTGATACCGTCAATAATGGGTGAACTCCAACCATAGCGCAGCACATAAAATTGAGATTGATTGGGCGGTGCAAATCTTGGTAGTGGGTAATCATAGTCATAGCCTACCAGTTGGTGCGTGATAAGATTACCCGTGCCTTGCACAATTTTATCATGCATTTGTCTGGCATATTGATTCATATACTTGGTCGACAATGAATCCTGCTCAGGGCAAACAACCGTTATTTTAGTTGTTTTGCCTTGAATAATCGGGAGATGGTCATCTTTAGGTAAAATTTGTCCGTTATCTTGAAGAAACCTTAAATAGGCGAATATATGATGTTCAAAATCATCATATTTTAAGACATGGCTATTATTTATGGTGATTTCAAAAGCATACATGATTATATTCTCGTTAAGTTAGGATGTTGTGATTCAAAGTGCTCTAAATGTGCTTTAATGTCTTGCATACTTAGCTCAATCACTGAGAAACTGTCATTTGCCAATACCGTTTCATAAATAGACTCACCATAGCCTTGCAACTGATAATTACACTGCCAAATCAGACCAAATTGTTGTGGTTGGTATAAGGTAACGGTAATTTCATGCGCTAATCCTTTTTGATCTTGGTAATGGTATACTTGAGCCGCTACAATATTGCTTGGCATAGGTTTATAGGGAGCAAAACCCAAAAATTGATTCTTGATTGCTAAGGCTTCATCAAAGGATTTTGCCGAGAAAACAACCGTTAGCTGTTCATCATTGGGAATAGGTTTGCCAAATTCTTGAAGTGTCATCTCAGTTTTATCGGGATTTTGCGTTAACTGATAAAAGGCTGAATCAATTTGGTTATGGGGATTCTTAAGATCATCTAGAATCATGGTTAAAATGACTTGGTCATTGCCATAGTCGATATAGGCTAACTGTTCTTCGGTAGCATCAGGATTATCAAGTAACTGTTGCATCGACTCGATACGATAACTCACCGCTTCTTTTAATATCCCAAGAAATTTCGCAGGAAGCGTCAACAATAACGTAGGATTGATGATTTCTATGCTAGCATCGTCCAAAAACGGTTGATCTAAATTGAACTTATCTTTGATTTGCATCAACGCATTGTCTAGACACGTTATTAGACTATTGTAATACTGCTCACTTAGTTTGGATACACTGGGGTTATCAACGACGTAAACTTGTTCATTTTTAACGTTAGCATCATCACTCGTTGGCTGAATTTGGTAATATTCCAAACGATACAATTGGCAGACAAAGCCTCTGTCCTTTTCATAGAGAATATTTAACTTGAACTCTAATGTAGCGTCTAGCAGTTCAATAGGTTTCAGGATTATTGTTTTAACCACTTCTTGATATGATATATTCATACCAAAGCCTGCTGACGCTGGGCAGATTGATAGCGAGATATGAAATGCGTCAATAAAATAAGCATCGTACAAATGGGTGAAAACCAATCACTATTGGTAACACTCTGCCAAAGTGTTAATGACTTAACCCCATTATTCACTGCAAACCAATCGATCGGTGTCACTAAATTAGAGACAAACAAGATGAGCAGTGGCAATATGAATAACATAGCATAACATGTAGTGTAGCGATAAGAAGACGGATTAAGTTTATCAATCCATATATATATGCAAGCGATAATACCTTGAAAAACTATCCCTAGTAGCAATGCAACTGGCCACCATCCTTTAGCATCGACGTTATGCCTCACCAAAATTTCAAATAATATAGATAAAGCAAGTGCGATAATATATGGCAAAAATACCATTAAAAACTTTTTCAATGATTGCATAAGATTTACCAAAAATATAAACAATCGTTGTATATTAGCATGTATAACGAACGAAAAAATAGTGCGGTAGGCTGGTGCCTCATGTTTGGTAACTTCCGCAATAGCGGATGGTCGGATGCTTACGTTATAAGTTAGGAAAGTTATTGATGAATCTTCATCTTCTGATTACATATATTTTATCTATTCTGTTATTTCTTGGCACCCCAGGGCCTGTGACAGTTCTGGTTGTCAGTGCGAGCATCAAAGACGGCTTTATGGCGGGTTTGAAAACCGTTGCAGGGACAAATACCGCTTCTTTAATTTTGATAGGGATTTCTTTTATTATCATTAAGGGTCTATTTACTGTCAGTGAAACAGCGTTAAATTATTTGACCCTGTTTGGTGGCTTATATCTACTGTATTTTGCAATTACTATTTTAAAAGATAGGATTGATATTACAAAAGCTATGGATGCTAATTCTACCAAAGTCAGTCGTCATCATTTTAGAGATGGGTTCACAATTGGCTTATCAAATCCCAAAGATATTTTGTTTTTTATGGCGTTTTTTCCGTTGTTTTTGGGGGTATATCCTCAAATCAATCAGTCGATGTTGATCCTCACAGTGATTTGGGTGCTTATGGATTACGCTATTTTAACAACCTATTCATTTATTTTTTCTAAGGTCAGTAATAATCAAGTAGCAAATGGCATTAATCAGCTATCAGGTGGGATTTTATTGTTGGTAGCTGTCTACATCGTTAGTAAAACCACAATTAGCTTATTTAGCTAAAATTCAAGAGTATATTATGCGCTTTTATTAGGTAGAAGATTTTTTTGAAATCTTTTGTGTAAAGAGTTAAACGTTGTTTTGTAATAGTGGTTATTTTTAGCAAAGTAAGTCGGTAGTCTATCAACAAGATAAATTAGCGCAACGCTAGGGTTAATCCGCGGTTACTTTGAAATATTTTTTAAACAAAGTTTTTATAATTTCTCATTAGGAATCGAATTTTGCTAAGTTGGTTTATCTTATATCTGTTGCTCAGTCTTTTTTATAAATGGATTATCTCTTGGGGGGGAGCAAAAAAAATTGAAGGCTGGAAATCATTTTTTATAATAGGTTGGTTTGCCTTTGATTGGTCAAGTGAGCAGATTAGGTTTTTTGCACTGATTAGCTGGATAATTCTTACTTTTATTTTTATTTATGGACTTATGAATAGCCAGTTTAGAAATGAAATATTAATATTCTGAACACTTGATCTTTCTCGCTTAATTAACGCACCGTAAACACGAAAATTTTTAATGGTGAAATAATCGCTAAAATTCCTTAGCCTATAGAATAGGCCGAGTGTTAGATGACCCCATTTACTTCCTAAAAAAGCCAAAAGACTACGCTTTTTTTACTTGAATCTTAAGTTAATTCCAGTAACATGCGCTCCCACTCTTATTTAAAATATTGATACAAAGAAGGTAAATGTATGACATACCTTATTCAAAGCTTACTCGTTATTAATATTAGCAAGGTCATAGCTTTGACTACGCCCAGACGCTGCAGATTTAACCAGTACGCCCTTATCGACCAAATCATTAATATCTCTCAGTGCGGTATCTGCCGATGTCTTGGTCATGGCTGCCCATTTTTTAGTGGTCAATTTACCAA
>CALJUC010000039.1 GCA_937975585.1 uncultured Moraxella sp.
CACTCTTTCCCTACACGACGCTCTTCCGATCTCACGACCCACGACGCTTTGGCATGGTACTGTGGCTTGATGCGTTTGAAGATAAGTTGATTAGCAAGCTGGGCGTTGAACCACTGGAAACTACGTTTACCGGGCAATATCTGTTTAACTATATCAATGCGCGTAACAAACCCATCACACGCCCGATTAAAGCCGTCATCATGGAACAGGCGGTCGTGGTCGGTGTCGGCAATATTTATGCCACTGAAGCGCTATTTTTGGCTAATATTCATCCCTTAACGCCTGCAAATCTGTTAACCCTAGCGCAGCTTAATAGCTTAGTGGCCTTTATCAAAGAAGTGCTAACTATTTCGATTGAAAAAGGTGGCTCGACCTTACGTGACTTTACCGTGGGCGATGGCAGAACGGGCTATTTTCAGCAGACCTTACGCGTGTATGGCCGTAAAAATATGCCTTGCCCCATCTGCCAAACGCCCGTTGATAGCGTCAAAATCGCCCAACGCGCTAGCACGTTTTGCCCAACCTGTCAGCCATTACCAAAAACTACATCCCATACATAAGCGGCTATAGATAAGTTTATACAAACAACTTGCTAGAAATAAGTTCACCGTCATCATGTCTTGAGCGCGTATGAATGCCCATGTATTTACCTTTTGTCATCAAATGCTGGCATCCCGCGAAATCTACTTGCCAAAGCTGAGTAAAATTGTTGTAATGAGGGCAATTCTTGCGGCCAAACTGGGATTGAAGGTTGGGCATAAATTTTGAGGAACGTAGTATGAAAGCGATAACTAAATTGGGAATGGCAGTAGCCTTAGGTGTAGCCACATTAACCCCAAGCTTTGCAGCAACCGAGATTAAAGAAAGTGAATTTGGCCCAACTTATGGTTCAATGGTAGCGGATGCCTTCGTGGGTAAGCCATTGGGCGCGCTTGCTGTGGTTGGTGGTGCAGCAACTTGGTTGGTAAGCTTACCGTTTACCTTGTTTACTGGTGACTATGAGCAAGCACGCCAAACGCTGATTGATGACCCATTTTATGCCATGGATCGCTGTTTGGGCTGTACCCCGGCACAAGACGCTTATTATAAATCACAATTACCGGTTGATAATAACGTGGTGCGTGTGGTTGTTGATGGCCCATCGGAAGTTCTTATTAACACCAATCAAAACGTCGTGGTAAAAACACCATAATTATTATTTTGAGCTAATCAAAAAAACCCCAACCATCCCAACTGGTTGGGTTTTTTTATGTGCGCTGATTTTATGATCAAATACATTGATTTTAAGTCAAGAAAAACGAGCGCAGATATGAGAAACACTGGTTCGCACGATAGTACAGCAAGTCCTGTTTTTTATAAGAGTTGGGCGCCGTTTTAAACTGAATTTTAAAGACGATAGTTGAACTTGTTAGTCAAGCAAGGTAAGTGGCGCATGGCTGAACGTGTGTTAAGGTAGCGTTTTTATTCACTTTCAAAATGCAAAGGATTGTGTTATGACGACTGCTGACGTACAAGTCCAAGAAATTCATATTCCTACTGACCATCAGGCTACGTTAGCAGCGACACTGTTGATTCCTACAGTTGACGTAAAGGCGGCCGTGATGATTGCACCTGCGACCGGTATTAAACGCCAGTTTTATCAAAACTTTGCTCAATATTTGGCAGAGCAAGGTTTTGGGGTTATTACCTTTGACAATGAGGGTATTGGTGGCTCGCTTGATGGCAGATTAAAACAGTCGAATGCGTCACTCATCAGTTGGGGGCGTTATGATATGCCAGCTGTACTCAACCAGTTAATCAAGGCATTCCCCAATACGAGCTATCATTTAGTGGGGCATAGTGCTGGTGGGCAGTTATTTGGTCTAATGCCGAACCATCATAAGCTGACATCGGTGTTTAATGTGGCCTGTTCATCGGGACGAATTCGTAATATGGCGATGCCGTATAGAGCCAAAGCGATGTATTTTATGGATGTATTTATCCCATTGTCCAACTTGGCGTTTGGTTTTACCAAAACAAGTCGCATTGGTATGGGTGAGGATTTACCAAAACAAGTCGCAAAACAGTGGCGTGATTGGTGTAACGGTGCAGGGTATATTAAAACTGCCTTTGGCAACACTGTGCGGACCCATTACTATAATGATGTTACCTTGCCAGCCATGTGGGTGAATTCATCCGATGACGATATCGCCAATAATGCCAATGTCGCAGATATGATTCGAGTTTTCCCGAACATACAAGCCATCACCAAAACGCTACAGCCACATGAATATGGGTTAAAACATATCGGTCATATGAAGTTCTTTAGCCGCCAAAATCATGTGCTTTGGCAACTTGCCGTTGATTGGCTGAGTGACCGAGCGTAGATTTTTTATCCCACACCTTAGCAGTAATTTTAGAAAGGTACGTCGCTTTCCCAATCCATCCATACGCCATTGTTCGGGTGCTTTAGACGCAATTTATGCGCATGTAAGCACAGGCGTGGTGACAGATTAAGCGCTTCGCCTTCAGCATAAATTGGATCACCGAGCATGACATGGCCGATATGTAGCATATGCACGCGTAACTGGTGGCTACGTCCGGTCACCGGATGTAAGGCAACGCGGCTGACAGGCAGTCCTTGGCGTAATTCATGATGTAGCGCTTCATACTTGGTAAATGCGTGTTTTGGCCAATCCATATCAACGATATGTTTGGGTTTTTGGTCAGGGTCATAGCGTACAGGTACATTGACTTCACCGGCTTGCGGCAGTGTGCCCCAAACCAAGGCTTGGTATTGTTTTTGCGGTAAACGCTCAATAAACTGTTTGCTGATATGGGTCTGTGCTTCGGCATGACGGGCAAAGATAATCAGCCCTGAGGTATCCATATCAAGACGGTGAATCAATTTGACATTCGGGTCGGCTTTTAATAAGCGAGATTGTAGGCTAACCTTTAGCTCTTTGCCATCAACGGATAACAGCCCGTGTGGTTTATCAATCACCCAAATATCGTCATCGCGATAAATAGTCACCGAATCGGCAAACGCATCAAAAAATTCTTGCGGATGCTCAAGTTCTTCACGGTTTTTTCGGGCGATTTTTTCAGGTGTTAAAGCCATAGCAATCCGCAATATGTCGAATGTCAAAGAAAGGTATAAAAAAAGGCTTGCAGTCAATGGCAAGCCTTTTTTATTGATTTGGTCGGAACGGCGGGATTCGAACTCGCGACCCCTTGCACCCCATGCAAGTGCGCTACCAGACTGCGCTACGCCCCGAATAGGCTGACTATTTTATCAAACTGGCACCAATTTGCAAGCGCTAAATAGGCTAGTCAGCCTGTGTTTACTAAGGCTTTAGTAATAATTAACCGATAAGCGCTTTAAGTAGCTGATTGACTTGAGCAGGGTTGGCTTTACCTTTTGAGGCTTTCATCACCTGACCGACAAGACCGTTAAAGGCTTTTTCTTTACCGGCTTTGTATTCATCGACCATGGCTTGGTTTTTCGCCAAGACTTCTTCGACGATGGCTTTAATCGCGCCGGTATCAGTTTCTTGCTTTAAGCCTTTGTCCGCAATGATTTTGTCAACCGCGTCATCACCTGTGCCACCTTCGCCAGCAAATAGCGCGGTAAAGGCTTGTTTGGCGAGTTTGCCTGATAGGGTGTTGTCTTTGATACGTTCGATTAACTTCGCTAGTTGTAAGGCTGAAATCGGGCTATCTTCGATGGTTTTTTCATCTTTGTTCAGCGCACCCAACAAGTCACCCATAATCCAGTTCGCGGCAAGTTTTGCATTGTCAGTACCGACACTTGCGACCACGGCTTCAAAGTAATCGGCAATACTACGATAGCTGGTCAAGATACGGCTATCGTACTCAGGTAGCGCGTATTCCTGCATAAAGCGGTCGCGACGCGCGACTGGTAACTCTGGCATTTCGGCTTTGATACGGTCAAACGTTGCATCATCGATGTGGACGGGTAGCAAGTCCGGGTCTGGGAAGTAGCGATAATCGTCAGCTTCTTCTTTGGTACGCATTTCACGCGTGGTGTTGGTGTTTGGGTCATAGAGGCGCGTGGCCTGACGTACTTTACCACCATCTTCAATCAGGTCGATTTGACGCTCGATTTCGGCATTGATTGCCATTTCGATAAAGCGGAACGAGTTCAAGTTTTTGATTTCGTTACGCGTACCAAACGGTTCGCCCGGCTTACGCACCGACACGTTACAGTCAGCACGGAATGAGCCTTCTGCCATAATTGCGTCTGAGATACCAAGCCAAGTGACTAATTGGTGAATGGCTTTGACATAAGCCACAGCCTCAGCGGCTGAGCGCATTTCTGGCTCAGATACGATTTCGATTAGCGGTGTGCCTGCGCGGTTGAGGTCAACACCGGTCATTTGTGGCACGGCATCGTGTACCGATTTGCCGGCATCTTCTTCAAGGTGCGCGCGGGTGATGTTGATACGTTTGGCGTATTCGTTCTTTTCACCTTCATTGACCACGATGTCGATATAGCCTTTGCCGACAATTGGGTGTGCCATCTGGCTGATTTGGTAGCCTTTTGGCAAGTCAGGGTAAAAGTAATTTTTACGGTCAAAGGCATTCATCATACCAATCTCGGCATTGACACCAAGACCAAACATCAGGGCTTTTTCCACCGCTTGCTTGTTAAGGACAGGCAAGACGCCCGGTAATGCCAAATCAACGATATTGGCTTGGGTGTTTGGTTCTTGGCCGAATAGGGTCGGCGCTGATGAAAAAATTTTGGTTTCGGTATTGAGTTGGCAGTGGATTTCCAAGCCAATCACAACTTCGTAGCCATCGACTAACGGGGCTTTTTGTTCGGCTGTCATTGTTATTCCTAAAAGTAATGTCTAAATATTTCGTCAAATAAAAATCAGTTAGTTGCTGGCCAAAGGTGCCAAAGCCTGGTGGAAATTGGTCACTTGTTGGTACGCATCTGCGGTTTCAAGCAAGGTGTCTTCCGCCCATGCTTTACCGATAAGCTGTAAGCCGACAGGTAAGCCTTGTTTGTCAAAGCCAACCGGATGACTCAATGCGGGCAAGCCTGCCAAGTTCACACCAATGGTGTACACGTCACCCATATAAATCTCTGATGGGCTTAGCGATGCGCCAATCGGGTAGGCAGTGGTTGGTGCGGTTGGGGTCGCAATCACATCGCAAGTATTCAAGGCATTGTTAAAGTCGTCACGAATCAAGCGGCGCACTTTTTGCGCTTTGATATAGAAGGCATCAAAGTAACCGGCTGATAGTGCGTAAGTACCCATCAAGATACGGCGTTGGACTTCGATACCAAAACCTTCTGAACGTGAGCGCGTATATAGGTCGTGCAAGTCAGTTGGGTTTTCACAGCGGTAACCATAGCGAACACCGTCATAACGCGATAAATTTGATGACGCTTCGGCTGGCGCTAGCATATAGTAAGTGGCAAGCGTGGTTTCTGGCTTGGTCAAATGCACTTCAACCAAGGTCGCGCCCAAATCTTCGTATTGTTTTAGTGAGGCTTCGACAATGGCTTTTACCTCATCGGTTAAACCTGCCGCGAAATACTCGCTTGGGATACCGATGCGTAAGCCTGCCAGCGGTTTATCACTGTTTCCACTGCGTTTGGCTTGTAACTGACCGACCCAATCAGGTACTTCTTTGTCCACGCTGGTCGAGTCTTTGGCATCAAAACCGGCCAATACTTGCAGTAAATACGCACAGTCCTCGGCTGATTTACCGAAGCTACCCGCTTGGTCAAAGCTTGACGCATAGGCCACCATACCAAAGCGTGATACGCGGCCATAAGTTGGTTTAATACCGGTCAACCCACAGAAACTCGCTGGCTGACGAATCGAACCACCGGTATCAGAACCTGTCGCAATCGGCGCAAGACCAGCGGCAACCGCAGCGGCACTGCCGCCTGACGACCCACCCGGTACACGGGTCAAATCCCATGGGTTATGCACCGCGCCAAAATAGGATGACTCATTGTCCGAACCCATCGCGAACTCATCCATACTGGTTTTGCCAAGCATGACAAGGCCTGCGCGTTTACAATGCTCAACGATGGTCGCATCATACGGTGACACGAAGTTGGCTAACATCTTTGAACCACAAGTGGTCGGTACGCCCAAGGTATTAAAAATATCTTTGTGTGCCAGTGGAATACCGGTGAGGGCGCTCGCACTACCGTTAGCAAGTTGCTCATCTGCGTACTTGGCTTGGGCAAGGGCAACTTCTGGGGTAATGGTAATAAAGGCATTGACTTGATTGTCGTATTGGGTAATACGGTCAAGAAAGTGTTGGGTTAGCTCAGTACTGCTAAATTGTTTATCACGTAATCCATTGGCTAATTCCTTAACCGATAATTCATGGAAGTTTGACATATTTTTTTCTCTAAATTTACGTTGTTAAAATTACCAAATATTTGGATTGCAAAATGCAGGCACACACGTCGGCGGATTTAACACAAGGCTTGTAAAATCATCGCCATTTAACATCTGCCCAATCCACCCAGACGGCTGTGATAGTGGATAAGGTGGTGGCAAACGCTGTGGGTCAATCGGCAAAAATCCCACCTTACCATAAAAATTTGGATCGCCATAAGTGAATGCCAAAGCAACATGATTTTGTTTTAATGTTGCCAAACCGTGACTTATCAAATCTTGAGCAATACCTTGCCCTTGATAATCAGTTGCAACCGCCACAGGCGATAGCAAAAAAGCCGTAACATCATCATAAAACAGCCGTGTCCAAAGCGTTGCACCGAGCAATTTTTGTTCATTACCCACACCCACCGTCACATCACACCGCCAATCTTTTTTATCGCCTTGCAAAATATTCGCCACCAAGTCGGCAACCATATTGCCTTCATCGTCATTGCTACTGTCAGCAAAACTGGTGCGATACAAAGAGATTAGCTCGTCTTGACAAAAGTCGTCTTGAGCAATATTCCAATCTAAAATTGTATTATCGTTCATCAATCATTCAATGACTTGAGGTACTAAGAACAAGCCATCGGCCACGCTTGGCGCATTTGATTGATTGCGTTCGCGGTCAATATCGCGATTTGGAATATCATCACGTAGGCGTTGGGTCATGTCATGGACGTTGGTCAATGGTGCTACACCATCGGTGTCCACTTCAGCGAGCAAGTCCATCATGGCTAAAATCTTGCTCAAGTCTTGGGCATAACCATCGGCTTGTTTTGGGCTTACGGCTAAGCGTGATAGTTTGGCAATATCGAGAATTTCTTCGGTCGAAATACGATTATCAGACATACAGATTTCCTTACCTCAGTTAGGCAAATAACTCAATCATAACGTTAGCAATAAGCGTTCAATATTGGCTCATGAATTGGTTTTGATTGATAAATTTATATTAATAAAAAGATAACAAGTTGCGTGGTGGATTGATGGTCAAATTGGGCCTTGATAAAGCGTCATAACACAAGAACGCTTAATAAATTCAATCAACTGTGACTCAAATGTTACGCATAATAATTTGTCACAAAAAATATTACTTTCATGACTTAATATGATTAAATGACTATATTTTGCGATATTTTATCGTTATAATCTAGCACTATTCTATTTTATCGCAAATTAGTCGCCGCATTGCTATTAATTCTACGATAGTCGCATTGACCACAAGGTGGTTTGTCTTAATATTCTGTGATTATTTGACCTGACTGTCTTATCCTAATTTGGCCTGCATTCGTTTGCCCACTGAGTGCGGATTATTTGATGGTCGGTTTTGCCAAATTGACAGTGTTGACAGGCACATGCGACATGTGGCGACCAAAAAAACCTGTCATCTGCGCTATTTGCAGAAAGTTTCTACCACTGGGAAATGATACATGAGCCTTTTTGGATTTTTATCGAGCAATATCGCCATCGACCTTGGCACCGCCAATACCTTAATCTTTAGCCCAGGTAAAGGGGTGGTACTAAACGAACCTACCGTGGTTGCCCTACGTAGCAACCGTACCCAAAACCCAACAGTCGCGGCGGTTGGTTTAGATGCAAAACAGATGCTTGGTAGAACCCCAGACAATATTACCGCAATTCGCCCACTAAAAGACGGCGTGATTGCTGACTTTGAAGTTACCCAAAAAATGCTTAAGCACTTTATCAATAAAGTCAAAGCCAAGCGTTTTTTAGCCAATCCAAACGTGGTCGTATCAGTACCTTGTAAATCAACCTTGGTTGAGCGTCGTGCGATTCGTGAAGCGGTTGAATCAGCAGGCGCTAATAAAGCCTTGCTATTAGAAGAGCCGATGGCCGCCGCAATTGGCGCAGGTTTGCCAGTTCATGATGCGAGTGGTTCGATGGTCGTTGATATCGGTGGCGGTACCACAGAGATTGCGGTGATTGCGCTATCGGGCTGTGTGTATTCAGATTCTATCCGTATCGGTGGTGATGTGTTCGACGAAGCGATTATCACGCATGTACGTCGTACTCATGGTTGTGTCATCGGTGAAACCACCGCTGAGCGTATCAAAACCGAAGTGGGTTCAGCCATCGAAGAGGGTAATGAACCATTAGCCGTAGAAGTCCGTGGTCGTAGTATGGCAGAGGGTGTGCCAAAAAGCTTTACCGTGACCTCAACTGAAATCCAAAAAGCACTAAGCGACCCACTATCAGGCATCATTGCTGGGGTAAAAGCCGCGCTTGAACAAACCCCACCAGAACTATCATCGGATATCGCCGAGCGCGGCATCGTTCTAACCGGTGGCGGTGCATTGCTACGTAACTTAGACATCTTAATCGCGCGCGAAACTGGCTTGCCAGTCACTGTAGCTGAAGATCCACTCACTTGCGTCAGCCGTGGTGGTGGCAAAGCGCTAGATTTTATCAATAATAAAGCGTTAAATATGATTTTTGTTTGATAAATTTAGGCACGTTTGGACGATAAGTGATATAAAACCTCTCTTGCTTATCGTATCAAACGGGTCGTGTGGATAGTGTTTGTATGCCCTTGACCATCTTTACCCAACAGCCTTTGGCAATTCGTCGTACCATGGTGGTAATTTTTATCGCTGTGGTATTGATGTTATTGGATAGCAAAAATCCTGCATGGTTTCAGCCAGCTCGTGATGCCAGTCATTCGGCTATGCAGCCCATATACCAAATGTCAGCGTATCCCAACTTTTTTGCCAGTCGGCTTGAGGTGCGTACCGAAAGTCGCGATGCGTTGGTTCGCGAGAATCTACAGCTAAAAGCTGAACTGATTCATGCCAAAGCCCAACTGCAACAACAAGATTACCTGATTGCCGAAAATGTGCGCTTGCAAGGTATCTTATCTGCGACACGCCCCGACCAGTTTAATCTTGTGCTATCCCAAGTTATCGGTATTGATAGTAACCCATTGCGCCAAATCATCGTCATCAATAAAGGCAAAAAAGATGGTGTCACCATCGGTCAGACCGTGATTGATGAGAAAGGCATCATGGGGCAGGTTATCAATGTTTATGACAGTACTTGCCGCGTGTTACTATTAAGCGATGAGCAGCAATCAGTGGCAGTCACTATCAAACGCACTGGCCAAAAAGCCGTGGTCACCGGCACGGGCAACCCACAATATTTGGCGCTTGATTATATCTTTAAAGCCTCGGATGTGCGCTTGGGCGATGAGCTGATTTCATCTGGGTTGGGTGGGCGTATTCCAGCAGGCTTCCCAGTCGGTCGGGTGGCCAAAGTCGAAGCAGAGCAAGCAGGTAGTAAGGCCAAGATTATGGTAACGCCAGCCGCGAACTTCGTGAACACCTCGTATGTCCTACTTCTTCAGCAAAAGAGCTAACTGCTGATGCCGCCATTACCGCGACCGTCTTATAAGCGACCCATCTGGCAAATTTACACGGCTATGGTGGTAAGCTTTATTGTCGCATCCTTACTAAGTGTGTATCCGCTTTCTGCTCAAATCGCGCTATTTCGCCCCACATGGTTGGTGATTGCTTTAGTGTTTTGGTTGATTTTTCAGCCAACCATGGTCGGTGTGGGCACGGCATTTGCCATAGGCTTGGTGGCCGATTTTTTGACTGACAGTCGATTGGGTCAGCAAGCCTTGTGCGCGGTCATTGTGGCATTCTTGGTGAAATTTATTAGTGGCTATGTCAAGCAGCTTTCTTCCAGTGCCGTTTGGCTACTAGCGGCTGGTTGTTTCTTAGTACATCAAGTTTGTTTAATCATCCTGTACTTGTTTACCCAAGCGGTCTTTGCCCCACAATTACTGTATAGCGTGGTGATTAGTGTGTTGGTTTGGCCGCTTTGGGTAGCGGTTTTTGGCCGGTATACGCGCTGATTTTCTTGTCTGACGTTATCTTGTCTGACTTTATCTGATATTGTTATTTCCTTATAGAGACTAGAGTATGGGTTTGCCAATTTTTTTAGCATCGACCTCACCACGTCGTCACGCGCTATTGAACCAAGTCAACATTGTGCATGGTCAGCTTGCGGTTGCCATTGATGAAACGCAATATCCGGACGAAAGGCCGATTGACTACATTGAGCGTATGGTGATGCAAAAAGCGGTAGCCGCGCTTGCGGTCATGCATGACGACCATCAGCAGGCGTTAGTAATTACTGCAGATACCATCGGTTTATTGCGCTCAGGGGCAGTGTTGCAAAAACCCAATGACTACCAAGAAGCTGTCGCGATGTGGCAGCAAATGAGTGATGGTCAACATCAAGTATGGACAGCGGTGCAAGTCAGTCTTGTGGGTTATCAAGATGGGCAATTGGTGCTATTAGACCAACAGCGCCAAACGGTTAAGACGGAGGTCGACTTTGTCAAGTTGACCGAGCCGATGATGGCAGATTACTGGGCAACGGGTGAGCCGCATGACAAGGCAGGTGGTTATGCCATACAAGGTCAAGGTGCGGCATGGGTGAAGTCTATTCATGGCAGCTATAGCAATGTGGTCGGTTTACCGCTGGTAGAAACCATTGAGCTGATTAACCATTTTCAAGCTACGAACTAAGTGATTAGCGTTGTTACGAGCGTTACAGTTAGTGATTGAACTAACCATACAACCAATAAGCTGATAGCAAGGTAAATATGATGAAAGATTTAAGTAAATTCAGCGCATTAATCTTAGGTGTTGGCCTATCAATGACTGCCCTAGCAGCGGACCCATTGGTCGGCACGCAGTGGGTCACGTATGATAAAGGTCAGCCAAAATCTATCATCAAAATTACCGAAACTAACCATAAGCTGTCGGGCACGATTGTGAAGCTGTTAGACCCGCGTGCGACTGGCAAAACGGTGTGCGAGATTTGCCAAGGCAAGTTCCATAACAAACCGCTGACAGGTGCGACAGTATTTACCGGATTGACTGCCATAGGCAATGGCCGCTATGAAGGGGGCGATATTACTGACCCAGAAACCGGCAAAACATACTCGATGTCAGCGACACTAAACGGTACGAGCCTCGATGTTCGCGGTTATATCGGGGTGACAGTACTGGGTCGCACTCAAACTTGGCAGAAAAAATAAAGGCTTCCATCACCTGGCTAAAAAGCTGATAACAAGCTTTTGGTAGCATTGAATAGCCAGTAAAAAACGCATCGATATCACACGATGCGTTTTTTTATAGGGGCGTGGTTAAGACGCTAGCTTATGCTAATTTTGCCTTGACCAATTTTGAAATTAATGCTGGGTCAGCGCGTCCAGCCGTTTGGGCTTTTAGCGCATTCATGACGCTACCCATTTGCTGCATACCGGTCGCACCTTGTGCGGTGATTTCGGCATCCACAAGTGCGGCAATTTCATCTTCGCTCATGGCTTGTGGCAAGAATGTGCTGATGATATCAATCTCAAACTGTTCTTTTTGTGCCAAGTCTTCACGGCCATTGGCCGTAAAGATAGCCAATGACTCTTGGCGTTGCTTGACTTGTTTTTGCAAAATCTCTAATACCGCGTTGTCATCAAGCGTCACTTGACGGTCGATTTCGATTTGTTTGATGACGGCTTGCACATTGCGTAGCACTTTGACTTTTTCGAGTTCACGCGCTTTCATCGCAACTTTGACTTGATCGGTTAAGGTATCTTTTAGGCTGCTCATAAGGTCAGTTCCTTGTATCATTGTTATTGATGGATTAGCTTAGGGCTAACTGGTAATCGGCACCTTGATTATGGATGCTTAAGCATCTTAAGCTTAGTTACTATACAGTAACGCTGTAAAGGTAATAACTGTATTATATAGTCATAAGAAATAAGAAGTCATAAAAAAAGCCACTTAATCTAAGCGGCTTTTATCGATACAATTCGGTGTGTCAGCAGATACTCACCAATTAGTAAAGACGGGTAGTGCGGACTGAATCACGTGACATTTTCTTTTTGTAACGTTTAACAGCGGCCGCTTTTTTGCGCTTACGCTCTTGGGTTGGTTTTTCGTAGAATTCGTGCTTACGTACGTCGGCTAGGATACCGGCTTTTTCACAAGCGCGTTTGAAACGACGGATAGCGATATCAACAGGTTCGTTTTCTTTAACCTTAACTGCTGGCATGTAGACTCCTTAAGTCTGGGATGATTTGGGCAAGGGACATTAATCTGGCTGTATAGGTCATTATTAGCGGCGTGTGCCGAAGACACCGCATCAGCTCAGATTAGGATAAAAATAGGCGAAAATTTTACCGAAAAAATACAATGAAGTCAAGTAAATAATGCTATGAAACCAAATAGCATGTAAGGTAAGGGGGTGACGCATATTAGCCGACTGACAATGTTTAAAAAATCCCTAATATTGATGATGATATTTTGGCAAACGTATCCTTACAATGCTGTAAGAATGCAAATAAACTGCTATAATATTTTGCTATCAAGCAAGCTATCTTGATCCGTCTATTGCAGGTAGCAACGCGCCGACGTAATATGTAGGGCAACAGTGTCAAACTGTGATAAGTTAACCAATAATGACGTTCTGTTGGGCGTAGGCTATCAACCACCTTTAAGGAATTTACTATGGCAGTATTTTCAAAAGCACCGACTCTCATGGCAAGTGTATTGGCAATGAGTTTGGCGTTGACCGCATGTACCCACCACGAAACTGGTGAAGCCAAAAAGACTGAAGAAGTTGCCGCACAATTAGGCGAAATCGCGCGCGCCAAGAACCCTGAGCCGCAATCAAAAGAACAAGCCAGTCCAGCCGCAAGCTTTGCCGCACCGCCAGCGGCCGCAAGCGCACCAGCAACCACAGCCGCAGCGAGTGGTAATGCCGGTGAGGCACTATTTAACAGCGTATGCAAAACTTGTCATGAAGGCGGTTTGATGGGCGCACCAAAATTTGGTGACAAAGCATCCTGGGCACCACGTATTGCGCAAGGCAAAGATATCCTATACAAACATTCGATTGAAGGTTTCCAAGGTAAAAACGGCGTGATGCCACCAAAAGGCGGTAGCACCGCATCAGATGCTGACGTAAAAGCAGCCGTTGATTACATGGTATCAAAAGCAAGCTAAGTTTAGTATTAATAAGTCTTAAAGATACGACCAGTTGCAGCATTTTGTGACTGGTTTTTTTTGGCAAAAATTTGCATAATGAGCCATACCTATAACAAAACCCTTATCCATATTATTTCACCAATCACGCTAACTCACTGTATATTACCTATGACCCCAGCCATTAACCTTGCCAAAAAACTCAAACTCAATTACCAAATCCATGAGTATGAACACGATCCGAACCATCCGAGTTTTGGCCTTGAGGCCGCAGAAAAAATGGGTGTTGAACCGGCGCGCGTGTTTAAGACCTTGGTGGCAAGCGATGACAATGGCAAGCTTGCCGTAGCGGTATTGCCCGTCGAGCATTTGTTAAATCTAAAAAAACTGGCCAAGGCGCTTGGCTACAAAAAAATGAGCATGGCTGACCCCAAATTGGTCGAGCGCACCACCGGCTATGTCTTGGGCGGTGTCAGCCCACTGGGGCAAAAAAAACGTTTACCCACGGTCATTGATGCCTCGGCACAAGCGTTTGATACGATTTTTTGTAGTGGTGGTCGACGCGGCCTTGAGATTGAGCTAAGTCCAGATGCCTTAAGCGGTGCGACCAATGCCCAGTTTGCTGATTTGATCCAAGAATAAGTTATTCTAATAGTGTTAATAATAACTATAAGCGTATAATAACGCCCCGTATCACCGGAATAACAAGCGATAATCAAGGACAGAGAACAAGGACAGCATATGCCACAGATTATTATTGAAACCAGCCCAAATGTGACCCTCAAAGAGCCAAACCGCCTGTTAGCAAGCATCAATAGCGCTGTGTTTGCCACGGGTCACTTCACCCCACAGGTGTCTATTAAATCGCGTTTATATCAGGCACCGTTTGCCTGCATTGGGTTGGATATCGCAAGTCACAACGCTTTTATCAGCATCACCATGTACCTCATGCCGGGGCGTGATGACACTATCAAGCAGCAACTGGGTCAGACCATCATTGGCACGATTAAAGAGCATATCAACAAGTTTGAAAGCCGCGTGCATACGCATGACAAGCTACAAATCAGTGTCAACATAATAGACTTAGCACCCAGCTACCAAAAAATCATTATTTAACCATGGTTTAATGCCATGGATTGACGATGATGCACTAACAACGTCAAGCAATGTTAACCACAGTTAGCCTGACTTTGCTTGCGCGGTAATATGACCATCTTAATTTGATAGCCAGCACGTTCACCATGGGTCGCCATCAAGTTACGCGCAATACGTAAGCGATAGCTGCCAGATTCAGGCAAACAACCTTGGTAAATAATACCGCCTTTACCGCCTTCTTCCTGACCGGAAGGTGATGTCACCACCCCCACATTGGCAAACTCTGGAAAGCCACGGCGGGGTAAGAGCGTAATCGTCATATACTGACCTTGGAAGGCTTTAAAGCGATAAAAATGCCTTTCTTCACCACGAGGGATACTACCCACGACCGTTTTTTGCGTGGCATTTTTGGCAAAATAAATCGGTGTGGTTGGTGCTGTAGCGGCATTTGCTAGCGGATTTATAAGTAAGCCAAGACTCAGGCCAAGCAAGACAGACGCCGCTTTTGGGCTACTTGATTTAAGCGCTTGCAAACCGCGTGGTTGGTACGTTGATAGGGTGGTGAAAAACATCATAACCTCCTTAAAGTCAGCTTAAAGTCAGCTTAAAGTCAGTGGTTTGGTTTGTCATAAAGTCAGTTAGCCATGACCTGATAGCAATGGTTTATCATGACTTTATAGTCATTTGTGTTAGTTTTCTCTGCTATCAAACATAGTAAACTAATTCGGATTTTGTATTGTTGCTAATGATTAAGGGTTCCATACATCAGATGCTACCCCTTATTAGTAGTTTTGTGTTTTATTATGTGTTAGCGTAGGTGGTTGTCTAAGCAAGACATAATCACACAGGATATGTTTAGATTTTCAGTGACTTTCACTAACTCAAGGAGTTATACATGATTTTTCAAGGAAATAGCATTACGGTTACGTTGCTAGAAGATGGTATCGCCAAACTACATTATGATAATCAAACTGAGAGCGTTAATAAATTTGACCAAGCCACCATCAAAGAATTTG
>CALJUC010000040.1 GCA_937975585.1 uncultured Moraxella sp.
GGACAAACGAAGGGTTAAAAACACGGCTTTTTTGCCGTGTTTCTACCGTGTTTTTGTGGTGGTAAAAAATAAAGGTGATAAGGTGATTTTAAGGCTTAACTAGGTATTAAGCTGTTGATAAATCAAAGTTTGATGTGGCATCAAAAAAGGTGATTTTTTGGTGATTTCGAGGTGAAAAAACGGTGTCTATTAAGATGACCTTACCGTCCTTTACTAAAATTGACAGTGAATCGGTGACTGCATAACCATTTTTACGCGCTTTTGACTGATAGTGGCGATTCAGATCATTAATATCCCAAGCCTTACCGTTCATTTCGACTAATGTATCATCCGGCAAACATTGGATATTGTAATTGGTGCGGTCATGGGTCGTCGCAACGTGTTCGGCAACCGCTTTAATGTTATTGGACAAAAATAATAAGTTTTCAAATTGATAAAGGTGCATTTTCATTGTCTATCCTTGTAAGTTTGGGTTGAGATGGGCTATGCCTTGCGCTCGTTGACAGTTATCACAGATAACACCTTGCCCCTCTTGATAAATACAAATATGTGCAGGTCTATAGTCATGGCACACGTCGCATGGACACGGTTGAAATAGCTTATATTCTTTGCCACCAAGGGTAATTGAGTTATTTCTTACCATGGCTAAATATCCTTTTTTGTCGTTCCATATAGGTTTGGCAGTCAATACAGTAGATGACGCCACCCATTTTTTGGCGCTCCGGTGGAATTGGTTCACCACACTCCTCACATTCCGTTCGTGATGGGCGGTCGAATTTTGGTGCATTTAATAACGCTCTTTCGATGGTCTGTTGAGCGACATCGTTGGCTTGGTCGATAATGTCAGTCATTAAATGCCTCCTTGTTTTGTTTTTGCATCGTATTTTTCCTATTCAGTAGGCTTGGTAAAAATCCAACACTTGATGGTCTTGTTCCATCCCTCAAGGTTGGAGCTCACGCTGATATTGCTATCAACGTACTTGTAACGACTGCTGTTTTTAAGTAGTCGTTTCATCTGGGTAATATCCGGCAAATCCTGATAGTGGGTTTTGGCCACTTGGTAAAGATGATTGAGATTAATCGCAATGTGTCGGTTAGGGTCATCGACGCGTTTATGATTGACGTATTTACCGGTGTCTTGCAGGTACTCAAAGACTGACCAGAATTTATCAACATCTGGGTGATCGGCTTGGAGTCGTTGGACTCGCTGCTGTGCCATAGCAAATAGGGTCTGCTTGGCAGTGATAGTCTGTTGGTCGGTCATCATGCCTATTAGGACATGGCGCTGTAGACAATCAATCAGCGCGCATACTTGTGCATGGTTGAGCGCTATGCGCGTGTGAGTAACGCCACGGCTGTGGTAGGCTTGTTCATAAACGCGCACTTGCTCACGATAGGTTTGTAAGATAGCGTCTTCATTTTTGATCGCATGAGCCATAAATCGGCTGGTTAGCTCGATAGGCAATCTATCCAATGCGTCAACAATATGCTTGGTTTCAAGTGTCTGACCATCACGGGTGAGCTTGACGTGGATAATCCGCGTGAGCATGGCTTCACTGGCTTGAATTTCTTCGTTCTGGCTAATCATAATCGCGGCACGAAATGGCGGTGAGTAAGTGTCATTGCCATTGTTTTTTACGCCCTTAGAGCGGATTGAGCGACCATTAAAGGCGTCTTTGAGCGAGTCCCATTCGAATGTTTTAAATGATTTGGCTTTACCGTCTTCATCGTTGCGGTCACCCTCAATCAGTGCAATGGGCAGGTTGGCGACTTGGGCAAAGTTGCGGTACACGGCAACGCTTGTGGATTTGCTTGGGTCGAATCCTTCGTAGTCCTCACGACCTGATAACTTCCACATAAATTCAAGCAGACGGGATTTACCTGCTCCGGCTTGACCTACCAACTCAAAGAATGGATAGGAGCGGTCAATACCGCGGATTTGTTCAGCAAAGTAAGTACCAAGCCACCAAGCTAATACGATGGTGCCGTAATCACCCCGAACGCGGTGAAAGTCGTGCCACCAACGAAAGTCAGGCGCGTCTTTGGTATTGATATGCAGTACTGGGTCATTTGCCAATGATTTAATCTCAAGGCGGCCCAGTTTGAAATAGTCTTGGCTATTCTTGTGCGTGACTTTGCCTTTTGATACGGCCACGTCATTAAAAATATAGGCGCTGTGTTCTTTGGCATAGCCAATGAAGTCGGTGGTTTTGACTTCTTTTAGACCTTCCATTTGATGCTTGGCTAAGATATCAAGCTGCATAGCTGACCCCGTCCAAAGCACACCAGCGAAGACCGACAATAGGCGCGGCTTTAATTTGCTCGGACTTGAGAGTTGGTCGCCGGTGATGGTGGTCTGTTTGTCACCTTTGTTGGTTGTTACCCGTGTGAAATACCATGATTCATCGGTGACTTCGTTGCGCTGAAAGTACAGTGCTTCAAGTTTGGCGTTTAGGATTTCATGGGTGGTCGAGGTTTGACGCACAAAGGTTTTCATTTGCTCGTCTTCGTCCGGCAGTTCGCCCATGAGGTCTTCAATCTCATGGTCTGGCACGTTAACCAGTTTGGAGAGTTTGCTGGTATCCAGCTCGAACCAATATGTGCGATTGCCATGCTCAAAGTAGAACTGGCTCATTTTTGTGTGCATATAGCGAATAACTGCAGCTTCGGTTGCGGACTTTGCAGTCAGTAGGTCACCATAATAGCGGTAAGTCTTAAGGTGGTCGTCATCTAAGAGTTTGAGTTCGTGCAGGTCGTTCCAGTCGAGTTTGCGGTGCTTGTTATACGGCGGTTGTGCAGCAACGCATTGGTCGAAGCCCATTTTGCTTGCTGCATCAATTGCGCGTCTAATACCCTGTTGACCTGCGGGGTCATTATCAAAAGCCC
>CALJUC010000041.1 GCA_937975585.1 uncultured Moraxella sp.
AGCGCTTGCATTTGTCTCAATGCCGCCATGCGTGTAGCAACTGGCAGGCTTGCATTGCTCAAATCACCCGCCATCTGTTTATACATTTGCACGTCTTTATCAGACTGCGGACCTTCCATTTTTGGCATATTTGAAACAAGTTGACCCGCAATCGTACTAAGCTGTGCTGTGCTTTGCGCCCCTTCAGTTGACACGCCAAACCAACTTGCCCCAGTATCTAATAGGCTACCAATGCCGCTACCTGTAGCCTTTCCGCTCGACAAGATTTGCGCCGCTTGCTGGGTTAATGATAGTACGTTTTGTGCCCGTTTTGTTTCCTGCTGCGGTGAGTTTTTGTTGCCGCTACCATCGCCCAATGACGTAGCTTGCTGTCCAGTTTTAGGGTCAATAAAAGCGTCTGCCGTGCCGTCAGGGTAAACGGTATAAACCTTGCCATTGATTAGCTGCTGCTTGCCTTTCGCTTTTTCAGCAGCAATCTCTTTTTCCGTGCGCTGGGTGGCTTGATTAGCGGTGTATTTAGCGCCTTCAAGCGAATTATCGCTGCTATACATTGTGCCTTTTAAGCTATTATCACTGCTATACATACTCGCTTGAGTGGTACGCGCATTGTTACGTTCAGACGTTTGATTGGTGTCAATCGTATTTTGGCGCGATGTCTGATTATCAAGCGCATTGTCCGCCGTGGTAAGATTGTATTTCGGGTCTTGAATCCCCTTATACATGGCAAACGCGTATTTCTGTGCTTGTGCAGGGTTAGCGGGTAGATTATTAATCAATCCTAGCTTTTGATTATAAGTCGCTTCATCAATCAAGCCGCGTGATTTTTGAATCTCTAGTTGTGCAATTCCTGCGTTTTTACCGCCATTTAGCACCGACCCCCATACCATTGAGTCAAGTTTGGTATTTTGGTCAATGCCAAGTCCTGTAGATTCAACACCGACCTTTTTACCCTCTGCGGTTGACTTGCCTGCGTCCGCATCATTTTTGCGACCCAGCGCCAAAGTTTGCGCGGTATCTGCATAGGTTTTATTCAAATCTGCATCAAACTTTAAGCCATCTTTAAGCGCCTTTGCTTCAGACGCTCGATTGTCGTTATACTGCTGCATAAGCTGTGGGGCAAATAGCTTGTGCTTTTGAGCAAATGCCTTTTCTTCCTCAGGCGTTGCCATTTTATTCATGTCGTTAATTTGACGGGCAAGCAATAATTTACCAAATGCACCGCCAAGTTCGCCCAGCATATTCATGTTATTGGCTTGCTGTGCTTGCGCGGCTAGTGTGCCGTTTGTGATGATACTAGGGTCTAACATAACTCACCTCAAATTACTGGATTCATAAATTTTGCAGCCGTGCCCGCCAAACCAAGCAATGACCCAAAGCCATTAGCGACACTATTACCCGCCGCAATCGTGCCTGCCGCTTGAGCATTTGCCCCCTGCATCGTGTTTCCTGCAATCGCTTGCGCGGTTTGTGTACCCGCATTACCTGTTTGCGCTGCCGCATTTTGCCCGATGCCTACCAAGTTTGATAATCGGTTGTATTGGTTGGTTTGGTCAGCATTAAATCGATTATAGGCGTTTTGATACTCTTGGCTTGCTGACTCTTGACCATAGTTTTGCAGGGCTTTGAGCGTTGCACCCGACAATAAACCGCCTTGCGCCGCTGCACTACCTTGAATGGCGTTATTGCCTTGATTGACACGAAATTGGTAGCTAGGGTCATCATAAATATCTTGACCTGAATAGGTTTGATTAAAAAAACCATTAGGCTGCATTTTGCCCATTAATTGTGCCAGTGCATCACTACCAGCCGTGCGATACGGGTTTAAATCGCCTCGCACCTGGTCAAACATATCTTTTTGAATTTGACTTGCTTTGTCCGCTGCCTCTGCTTGTTGCGCTGCCGCATTTTTCGCGGCTTTTGCTTGCTTATTTGCCCCAGTGACTGAGCCAATCGCATCACCAACAAATGACATATTATTCCCCTAATTTTTTAAACATAATCGTTTCGATTGACTCAAAACCCTTGTGCTGCCAAAGCTTACTATTATCTTTGGCTTGTAGATTTGCGAGCGTCCAAAAGCTGGCGCGCTCTTTGATATACTGCGTTGAATATTCGAGTAGCTTTGCTGAGTGTTTGCGATGTTCAGGCAATACAAAAATCGCATCGGTATGTGCGTGCACATAACCTTTATGCCGCATCATTGGTGTGGTAAATATCCAGTGAAAACCAATAGCCTTACCGTTTTCTCGCATCACCAAGCAATGAAAACGGTCGCAACGCTCAACAGCGTGATACATCTCTGTGTCAAAATCGAGTTTTAAGCCAGTAAAACGCGCCTCTTCTAACGCAAAAACCTGTTCACATAGCGGCATAAGCTCATTAATGCAGTCCGCCCACTTTTCGCGGTCAATCGTTATCATACCGCCTGTTCCATGATTGATAGCGTGGCATTAGCGCCTTGCCCCACAAGCACCACTTGCATACCCTCAGTGAGCACATGATTGATGACTTCTGGGCAAAGATAACCTTCGTTGGTGCCCAGTGTTTTCTTAACCAAGCGATTAGACGCTTGCACTGAGCCACTGGCAGGGACCAAATATACCTCAATGCTAATCGGGCTTTCTGTGGCGTTGTGAAATGTTAATGCGCGGATTTGTGCAACTGACAGACCAGGCACGACATAAGCAATATTATTATCTGCAACTAGACTTTGCGGCTTGAATGGGTTTAGATATCGAATCATGGGGAAATAATCTCACTGGTTGGCATAGCGACCATATCAAAAGTGGGTGATGGGTTTACAGATACAGCAACCATCGGCATAGTTTCAGCATGCATAACGGGCAATGCCACTGTATCAAATTGGGTGTTAGACATATTTAGCAACATTTGCCCTGTTAGCGACTGCGTTGGCAGTTGGCTTGATAGCTGTAGCAAAGTAAGCGAATCCGCCAAATCGCCTACGTTTAGCATTGACGCTAGTTTTTCAAAGAATCGCACCCAAGTTTGGTTCATCACGCCATTGGTATACATCGGCTCAATGATGGGAACTTGTGATACGCGGGGAATTTGTGGCATTTATCTCACCTTTGCTTTTGCGCCTAGTAAAATCAATCTTGCCGCGTCGGTCATACGCACCCGAAAGACACGGTTAAATGATTGACCAAGCCTACGAAAAATTAGGCGTTTTTTATACTCACCGATACCGCCTAAACTCTCTTGTCTGTCATTCGACCAGGTGCGCCCTTTATCATCTGACCAATCGAACATAATCAGCGGCTTAGCATTTTCATCCTGCCCCACTTGGGCCATGATTTCGACTTCATCAAAAACAAGGCGCTGTCCCTGTGGGTTTAAACAAGGCGTCACCCGCTCACGCATGATTAAGCTACCATTATCCGTTTGGCAGTTAGGGCATAGTCGATACACAATCCCACTAGCTCTATCACCTACCAAATGCTCACCCTCAAAAAAACAGTGGCTATTAGCGCGGTGGTGTTCATGACTAAAGGTTTCAGTGTTGTAAAAACTGCGCTCATGCCACATTTGCACTGACGCGTCATACACCCATGTTTTTTGAGCGGTGGGAAAGCTAATCACATAAAAATTATGCCCCTCGCGCTGATAGCTAAATGCATAGGCATCATCAATCTGCGCGTAACTGGCAAGCTCATTTTCAATAGCATGGTTGCTAATTCGGCTCACTTGATAGCCTTGCGTCATGACAATTTGCGCGTTACCGTGTTCAGTTTGTGATAGCCAAATCAAGCTACTACCAAACGCGCTAACAGAATCTTTAGCCGCACAGCCTACTGGAATATAGGCGCCAGATGTACGCTGATATGGCAAATCCTGCGAGCCTGTACTATTCCAAATTTCGGTGGTTTTTACACCGATGAGCCATAACTGCCCGTTGCTTGCAATCACGCGCACTAGGTTATCGCTTTGCGCTTCAGCCGTGGCATAATTTAGCGCGGTTGTCGTGGTGCTTAGTAAGTTTGACCATTGTATTTTGCCGCTATCGGGGACCGACCAAACAAACCGAGAGTCTAAAAACGTCACCGATGACGCACCAAAAAAGCCGGTATCATCATTAATTAGTAGCTTGGTCAAACTGCTATCGGCAATTTTGTAGCGGTAGGCGTCATCACCGACAATCATCACTTGCACACTGTCATCGGCAAACGTCACTAAGTCAGTGCCGCTAATCTCACCAATCTGCTGTGATACGCCATTTTTAACAACGTACAATGCTGTGCCAGCTACTACTAAAAAACAGTCAGGCAAGGTATAAAGCCCACGAATTGCACCGGTAAACTCAAATCGTTTGACTAGCCCTTCGGTGGGTAGTAATGCGCTTACTGACTGCGTATTACCGCTTTCAATGACCTGCGGATATAGATTAAGTGTGCGCTGGCAGTCAATCGCCCAATCTTGCAAGTGATAAGACTGCCCCACAATGGGGATATCAATAAGTGCAGCCACGATTACCTACTCCAATATTAATTGAGTTTTTGACGTATAGCGGGGTGATATTTGAGCGTTTGAGCAAGTTAATCGCGTTGCGCTGATTGACCACCAATGCGCTCGATGGCTCTACTCCAAACATCGGGGCAGTCTCTAGCGCTAACGTGAGCTTTAAAGCTCGCTCATACTGCTTTGGTAGGTGCAATTCATCGTGTGGGCACAAGTCAAATGGCAAGGTAAATGCTTTGATTTTCAGCTCACTGCCATCGGTATCGATGACAAACGACCAATTAGGGTCATCGACTTGGTACATCACGCCAGCGTATTTGCTGTCATTGGTATCACGCACTAAGGTAATTGGCTTGTCATCAAGCCACGCACTATCTGATATGCGCGCAATTTCTGCGGTAACATCTGGACGGGCAAGCACTTCGCCACAGCAAGTTAATTCATACTCACAGCAATCACCTTCAATTTTGCCCACAAGGTAGGTATTGCGACCTTTTGACAATGGGATAGTGATTGTTGTAGCTTTGTGGACATACAGCTTATGGGTTGCCCACTGGCTTAAAATATCTTGTAAGGCCTCAATCGCGTCAGCAACTTCTTCGCCACTGGCGTTTTCACCGGCTGCTAACACGCCTAATTGCTTTAACGCGGCTGATACGATTTTACTGACGTTCATT
>CALJUC010000042.1 GCA_937975585.1 uncultured Moraxella sp.
AACTGGCAACTGTACCTACAGCCTAAAGGTTCAGATACCGTACATCGTATCGATACGGATAACGCGCGTCCAAGCAGTTTGACGGTACCACCGACGGGCGGCTTGTTTTATCGTCTGCCTGAGATGGAGATTACCTTTGAGTTTTCGCCGCTTGATTTTACCCAAGTCAATTTATCCGTTAATCAAAAGATGACCCAATTGGCGCTTGATTTGCTGGACTTGCAGCCGGGTGAGCGTGTCTTAGACTTGTTCTGTGGCTTGGGTAACTTTAGCTTACCACTGGCCAAAGCTGTCGGTGAAACGGGCTTTGTCATTGGCGTTGAGGGTAGTGAAGCGATGACAGAGCGCGCCAAAGTCAATGCCACCGCCAATGGTCTAAACCATACCGAGTTTTATGCGCAAGACTTGACCCAAGACTTCTCGGACAAGCCGTGGGTAGGTAATGTCGATGCCTTGCTAATTGACCCACCACGTTCGGGGGCGATTGAAGTGATGCAGTACTTGGATAAGTTCGATGCCAAACGCATCGTGTATGTGTCGTGCAATCCGATTACGCTTGCGCGTGATACCGCGGTGTTACTAGAAAAAGGCTACAAGCTGACCCATGCGGGCGTAATGGATATGTTCTGTCATACAGGGCATGTGGAAAGCATCGCACGCTTTGAAAAAGTGCAATAAGCGCAAAGCATCATCATAGACAAAAGGATAGTCGCTAGCTAACTGCCCGTACATTGGCGCAGTTAGCTAAGAAAGAAATTGCAAGGGAAATAGCAAGGGCATAAACAAGGATAGATACGTCATGGCAAAACGTGTATTACCCCATACCGCTTGGATGGCCGACTCACAATGGGCACTTCAAGCCAAACCAATCGCTGTATTAATGGTCGCACTGACGCTATTTGGTAGCGGTGAGGGTATGGTCGTATTGGCAAGTTTGGGCTCAACCCCGTGGACTGTGTTGGCACAAGGGTTATCGTTAAATAGCGGTCTGTCGTTGGGGATGATTACGATGTTGGTTAGTATGGTGGTCTTGGTGCTATGGATTCCACTAAAGCTCAAGCCTGGTCTAGGCACCATTCTGAATATGCTAATGGTCGCGTTGTTTTTGCAATTGACGCTCATGTATATCCCACCGCCAGATAACTTCATCATTCGAGCCGTGCTATGTGTCAGCGGTGTGCTAGCGATTGGCGTGGCTTCAGCACTGTACTTAACTTGCCATATGGGCGCAGGGCCGCGTGATGGCTTGATGGTGGGACTGTGCCAAAAAACCGGTTGGCGCGTTGGCGTGGTACGCACCACTCTTGAGGCAGTGGTCTGTCTGATTGGTTGGCTACTGGGAGGTACCGTGGGATTAGGGACAGTGCTATTTGCCGTAGGCGTTGGCTGGGTCGTCCAAACTACGCTACAGTTTATCACCGTGCGTTACGCGTTAGCCTAGGCGTTAATTAGCCTTGTTCATACAAGCCACATAGCGTTTGTTGACGTTGGTGGCATACCAATTGGTATTATAATCCCGACTCAATTTGGCACCCGAAATCACCACTTGTGGCATGATGGCGTTTGGTGCCGTTTTGCCGGTTTTTAGTTTATACAGGCTGCTAATGGTGCGATAGGTTTCACTATCGGCAAAGGCTTGGGTTTTTTCCTTTTTCAAATCACTGCTAATTTGGCGGGGCGTTAGCGCAATGGTGCCTTTTTGTGCCAATAAGTTTAGCGCTTTTTCACTTTGGCTTTGACCACTCGCGTTATAAATCAACAAGTCGCCATCAAGGTCGATTTTTTGCTTAGAAAGTTCGGCAAGCATCTTTTGAAAGGCGGCATTGCGGCTAGAGTACATACCTGAGTTGTAGTCGGCAAAGCGATAAATCGGATCTGGATAATTGGTCGGATAGAGCATCAGACGATGAATACCATAGTATAAGCCACCGTATTGACTATACAAGTCGCGACGTAGGTCTTCATAGCTGCCGCTATTGCGTTGGTTATCACGCGCGTAGTCAATATGCACCTGCATACTGCCCAGTGTGGTAATCGGGTCGAGCTTTTCAGCGACATCACCACCGACAAGCTTGGTCACGTTGGTAATACGACTGGTGTAATATTTATCCGAGAAGTAGTTGAACATTTGGTGATAGACCTTATCAAGTTGTTGTTCGGTCTTCACTTTGAGGATTTGTTTTTCAAAACTGTTCGCGGCAGTCGGTTCGTTTTTGAGCATACTACGAAAATAACCCGCTAGGGTCGTGCCAAGTTTGTCATCAAGTTTGGCGTTCAGTGCTTTTAAGCTGGTGGCACCGAGCTTACTCACGGGTGGGTCAGCCTTAAAGTTTGACTCTTGGTCGATGATGGCAACCGCGCTACACACGTTGCTACGGGTACGCTCAATTTTAAGGGTGTTAAAGATATCGTGGATATCGCTTGCCCATGCGCCTTTGTCTTGACCACGTGAGGGCAAGCGTGCGGCAATTTGCTCAGCGCTTAGTACGTTGCTTGCTTTGGGTTTGCTAATCGCATCACAGCCCGTCAAGGCGATAGCCGCAACAGTCAACATAAAACAGGTCGTGACAAGTGGACGGCGAAGAAAGGGTTGGATCGGTGTTGGGTTCATGGTCTTGGTAACAAAAAGCTGTGGTAATTTCATCGCATTGACCTATACTAATAAGCGCCATCGTTGTGGTACAGCGAACATCAAGGAAGGATGGTATCGCCGCAAGGATAGCGGGCTATTATAACCTTAAGATGTTATGCGTGTTTTGCTTTTTGGGGAATTTTGGTAAAAGTGTTCGGAGTAAAAGATGGTAAAAATTCGGGAAAGTCTGCCCCTTATCGATGGTTCAAGTGGAAAGGAGGGCGCGTCAGACCAAGACAGTGCCACTATGCTTGCCAGCATTACCGGACAGCGCCATTTTACCCACACGGATTTACCGATTATCTCAGAGCCGGCCAGCCATATCATCGATGAACATACCATCGATACAGATGCGTGGCTGGTGTCAATGGCAAAACGCGCCGGTCAAGAAAGCCTGCCTGAACTTGTCAAAGCCTGTACGCTACTCCAAACCCAAGACCTCAGCACCAATTCACAGCGCTCTAATGCGTTCTTGACCGGTGTCGGCATGACCGATATCTTGGGCTATCTCTATCAAGATGAGCCGACGTTGGTTGCTGCGATGCTCTACCGCGCTGCACGTAAAGGGGTGCTAAGCGATAAAGCCATTAAGCTACAGTTTGGTGATGAAGTCGCAGAATTGGTACGCGAAACCTTGGCGCTTGGTCGCCTGTCAGACTTGATTGAAAACAATAAGCGCCTCGAAGACCATTTCAATAATAACCAACGCCAACAGTTAACCGGCATCTACAGTATGCTGATTTCAATGACCAATGACGTGCGCGTGGTATTGATAAAACTGGCCGAACGTACCTTTGCCATGCGTGAGCTGTCTTACGCGACCCCTGAACGTCAGCAGCGTGTTGCGCGTGAGGTCATGACCATCTATGCACCATTGGCGCACCGATTGGGTATTGCCCAACTAAAATGGGAGCTTGAGGACTTATCGTTTCGTTATCTAGCGCCTGACCGCTACAAAGAAATCGCCAAACTGCTCAATGAAAAACGCAGTGAGCGCGAGGAATATATCGACCGTGTCGCTAATCAACTGCGTGACGCATTAGCCGAGCATGGGATTGAGGGCGAAATCTCGGGTCGGGTCAAACATATCTACTCGATTTATCGTAAGATGAAGCAAAAGTCGCTGTCGTTTGACCAGTTATACGATATCCGCGCGTTACGCGTATTAGTGCCGAAGTTGCCAGAGTGTTACCATGTACTGGGTATCGTGCATGGGCTATGGCGCCATATTCCTGAACAATTTGACGACTATATTACTAACCCAAAAACCAATGGCTATCGCTCATTACATACCGCAGTGATTGCAGAGAACAAGTCGCTTGAAGTTCAGATTCGTACCTTTGATATGCACTATGAAGCCGAGCTTGGCATGTGTGCGCACGTCAACTACAAAGAAGGCACCAAAAACAAAAAAGACGACTATCTCACCAAAAAAATTAGCTCATTGCGCCAAATCCTATTGAGCCAAGAACCAAATAACCATGACGTTAATCATGTTGATCCGCTCAAAACCGTACTGAGCAATCATCACGATGGCATGAATGAAGACGATGATGAGCAAGTCGTGGACTTTGGTGAGTTTGAGCGGATTTATGTGTTTAGCCGTGATGGCGATATCATCGAGCTGCCAAAAGGCTCAACGGTGCTCGATTTTGCTTATTACTTACATACCCAAGTTGGTAACCGCGCCCAAGCCGCACGCGTCAATCAGCGTTACGTGCCATTGACGTATCAACTCAAAACAGGTGAGCAAGTTGAGATTATCACCAAGCAGTCGCGTGAGCCAAACCGTGATTGGCTAGTGGTGTCGCTTGGCTATATTAATACCAGTCGCGCGCGCAGTAAGCTGCGACAATGGTTTAATAAGCAAGACCGTGATAAAAATATCGAAACCGGTAAGCACATCTTAACCAAAGAATTGGCGCGCATTTCGGTACACCCCAATAGTATCGACTTGAACGATTACGTTAAGTTCTTTAATGCCAAAAACAGTGACGATATCTTGGTCGGCTTGGTCAATGGCAATGTGGAACTCCATGACTTAACCGGTCATATTAGCCGTCATCTTGACCTTGAACCTGAGGTTGTAGAAAAGGATTTGGTACCGAGTATCCATCCAAAAGCCACCGGTAAGTTGGACGCGTACAAAATCCAAGTCGATGGCTTGGACAATATCCCGATATACTTGGCCGGTTGTTGTAGTCCGGTGCAGGGCGAGGCGATTGCTGGGTTTATCACCCAATCCAATGGGGTGAGTATTCACCGTGAAGACTGTATCGAATATCAGCGTATGATTAGCCGAGAGCCAGAACGTGCGATTAGTGCGGCTTGGTATGGCAACAAAGGCAAAAGTCAGCAAGTACAGATTTATTTGGAAGCGTATGACCGCCGTGGTCTACTGCGGGACTTGACCCAAATCATTGACCAAGAAAATGTTAATATCCGCCGAGTGGATACCTTAAGCGGTGACGATGACATCGCACGCATGAACTTTGATATCGAAGTTACTGGGCTAAGTCAGCTATCTAAGCTCTTGGCTAAGCTTGAACAGCAACATGGGATTATTTCAGCGCGTCGCGTGGTGAGTGCGACCAAAGAAAAGGGCGCAGATAAGAACGCGGACAGATCTGACAAGAAGGACAAGCATGCCTGAATTACCCGAAGTCCAGACCACGGGCGATAGTCTAAAACCCCTATTGTCACAACGCATTAACAAGGTACAAATCTTTCAGCCCAAGCTACGTTGGCCGATGCCCGAGGATTTGCCCGATTTGGTCGGTTTTGCCTTGACCCATATCGAACGCCGCGCCAAGTACTTGTTATTGACGTTTAGTCAAGGCGACCAAACTAAAACGCTATTGGTGCATCTGGGTATGTCGGGTAGCTTGCAGCAACATATAGCCGGTTGCGAAAAACGCAAACATGACCATTTGATTATTGATTTTGCTGATGAAATTATTATTGTTGATACAGGTTCTACTGATGGTACTTTAGAATGTATAACTGAGTTATCACGTGAAAAAATTTTTTTGTACACATTTGAATGGTGTG
>CALJUC010000043.1 GCA_937975585.1 uncultured Moraxella sp.
GTAAAATATCTGTGCGGCGGCAAGCATACGGGTTACTTAACGCACCAAGCAAACACTGCTGATATAAGTTTACCAAGCTTGGCTGGGTCTTACCAAAATAGAGACTTGGCATCTCACAGATAACATCTTGCCAGCCCTGCGCTTGGATAAACCGATAGCAACGATTTAATGTGCGCCAAATCACCGTGGTATCTTCTCGATAGCCAATGTATTTTTCAAACAACGCCCGATGTAACAAACTCATCATGCCATACACGCATATTTGAATCAGTTGCTCATGGTGACTAATTGGCTGTTTGTAGCGCGACAATAAGTTGGCAATTCGGCCCTTTTCTGTGGGCTTAGGCTGACTGGCAAGACGATGCCACACACTATGAAAAAACATAATCCCCAGATAATGGGTAGACAATGCCATATCAAGCGCTTGTTGTTGAGTTTCGTTTAAAAAACCGCTTTGGGTTTGGTAGAGTTGGTGCAATTTGACAATCAATGGATTTGCGACTTTCATCACTTTATCCATTAAGCTTAAGCGTAAGGCATCATCTATAGTCGCATGGGTAAGTTGCTGAACCACAAATTTATACTCAACGAACATATCAGTTAACGATAAACGATTAAAGTCTAATTGCCAATTAACCAAATTTTCGCCACGTTCACCAATCGCCGAAAGATCCGATGCACGTGTGGCCACCACCTTGGTTTCTGCCAAAAAATCTGCTAGTTGTTGATCGTATATCATGGTACACACCCTCTATTCACAAGCGCTCAACCTCACCCCATTGATAGGGACATTTATGAGGAAAGCAACTGAGTAACATAGCATAAAAGCAAAACGCTAACTAACTATTATCGGTTAATTGGTCGATTTTGTTTGATAAACTCAATCAATTATCGAAGTCGTTAAACTTTTTCCTAATTCTCAAAAATATTAATCGGGGTTTTAAACGGTTGATGCGGGGTTTCGCGCACCAGTTTGGGCACCAAATAGCCCGAGCACTTGGCCAATAACTGCCAATAAATCGCACTCGCTGCGTTATCATCAACATAAAAATGACTGGCGCCTGCCACCTTATCGAGGACATGCAGATAGTAGGGCAATACGCCTGCTTGCCAGAGCCGCTCACTTAGGCTGGCAAGCACATCCGCATTATCATTAATGCCTTTGAGTAATACCGTTTGGTTGAGCATGGTGACACCGGCAAGGCGCGCCCGATTAAGGTAAAAGGCGGTTTCTTCATCAATCTCGTTAGGATGGTTGGCATGAATCACCATGACGATACGACAGCGACTTTGGCTAAGGCGCTCAAGCAACGCATTATCGAGTCGTTCTGGAATTACCACAGGTACACGTGTGTGCAGACGAATCGTGGTGATTTGTGGTAAATTCTCGATACGTTCCAAAATCGCAAACAGCCTACGGTCACTTAACGACAGTGGGTCACCCCCACTCAAAATCACCTCATTAATTTGGCTATCTGCCGCGATATAATCACCAATCGCCTGCCAATCCTCGCGTACTGGCATATTATCGTTATAATCAAAGTGCTGACGAAAGCAGTATCGGCAATGCACCATACACGCGCCCGTGACGGGCAGCAACACACGCGAGGTGTATTTATGAATAATACCTTTTAGCGGATTGCTACTGGCTTCCTCAAGCGGGTCGGTCACGAATCCGGATACTTGCACCGTTTCGGCAAAGGTTGGCAACACTTGTAGCAACAGCGGGTCGTTGATATCGCCTTTGGTCATCTTTTGAACAAAGCCACGCGGTACTTTTAGTGGAAACGCACCAACTTGACGGTCAAAGGCATCAAGCGGCAAATCCAACATTGCCGCCAAAGTCGCATAATCGCTAATCACCTCAGAAAACGCATTTTGCCAGTTTTTTTGTGGCGTTAAATAGTTTATCATATACAGTTTGTCCGCTTGTCGAAACCAACACAAAGGTGCCTATTATACGCATTTTTTGACCCAGGCAGGCGATTAAAGATTTGAGATTTAGCAAGTAAATTATCCCTAACGTAGGAATTATCATGGCAAATTATTCTACCAACGAATTTAAAGCTGGCTTAAAAGTCATGCTAGATGGCAACCCATTTACTATCCTAGAAAACGAATACGTTAAACCAGGTAAAGGCCAAGCCTTCAACCGCGTAAAAATGCGTAACCTAAAAACTGGTAAAGTATTAGAAAACACCTTCAAATCAGGCGACAGCCTAGAAGGCGCTGACGTTGTTGATACCGAAATGGATTACCTATACAACGATGGTGAGTTCTGGCATTTCATGCACCCAGAAAGCTTTGAACAGCTACAAGCTGACAAAACAGCGATGGGCGACGCTGCTAAATGGTTAAAAGAAAACAGCAACGAAACTTGTACTATTACCCTATTCAACGGTGTACCACTAACCGTTTCTGCCCCAAACTTCGTTGAGTTGGTTATCACCGAAACTGACCCAGGTCTAAAAGGCGATACCTCTGGTGGTGGTGGCAAACCTGCAACCCTAGAAACTGGCGCTGTGGTACGTGTACCATTGTTCGTTCAACAAGGTGAAACCATCAAGGTTGACACCCGTACTGGCGAATACTTGTCACGCGTACAATAATCGCACGCTCAGCGTTGTGTCAGCACCAGACGCTTAGAACTAGATGCTGAGAATTAGACGCTTTGCTATCCTGCAACCAATCAATGATTGTTGCAGGATTTTTTTTGGCTTAACAAATTACCCAAACACCCCCTGTCCGGCTTGGGGTATGATGGCAACAATAAACAACTATTGAATCCATGCGTTGGGCACCCATGCTGTACCACGCGCTTTTTCATCAATAACAACCAATTAAAACGTGACAGGAATTCCCAATGCAAGAATTAACCCCACCTGAGAGCCTGACCAAATCTGAACCCATCATTAATTTAGAGCCGCCCGCGCCAGTCGCGACTGTCCCGCAAGACGAAGCTGACCAAATCATCAAGCTTGACCAAACCAAAGTGCCAGAGCTTGATGCCAAGGTGCAAGAGTTTGTACAAAATATCTTACAGACCCCAGTCAACACCCCAAGCTTTGATGACAAGGTCAACGCCATTCATCAATTGGGCAATACCGAAATCCGCGCCTCCGCGCAAATCTCCAATCGTATGCTAGATCGTCCTGCCAAAAGCTTGGACAAATCACTGTTTGATGGCTCACCGATTGCCAAGTCATTGACCGAATTACGCGGGATTGTTGAAGACCTCGACCCAAGCAAACAAGGCTCACTAAGTGGTACGCGAAAGTTTTTAGGCTTGATTCCGGTCGGTAATAAGGTACAGGACTATTTTCGCAAGTACGAATCCTCGCAGACGCATATCAACAAAATCATCGAAAGCCTGTATAACGGCAAAGATGAGTTACTCAAAGACAATGCCACCATCGAGCAGGAAAAGGTCAATATGTGGACACTGATGCAGTCTCTACGCCAGTATATCTATGTCGGCAAAAAAATCGATGAGCGCTTAGAACAACAGATTATAGAACTTGAGGCCACTGACCCAGAAAAAGCGCGGATTGTAAAAGAAGAGATGCTGTTTTATGTGCGTCAAAAGAACATGGACTTTTTGACCCAACTTGCGGTCAATATCCAAGGCTACTTAGCACTTGATATGATTCGTAAAAACAACCTTGAATTGATTAAAGGCGTGGATCGCGCGACCACGACTACTGTGTCTGCCTTGCGTACTGCCGTGATGGTTGCCCAAGCACTTAGCAACCAAAAATTGGTGCTCGACCAAATCAATGCCCTCAACACCACCACTAGCAGTCTGATTGAATCAACCTCCGCCATGCTCAAACGCCAAACCTCGCAAATTCACGAGCAAGCCAGCACCAGCGGCGTCGAGGTGGCAAAACTGCAAAAAGCCTTTAACAACATCTATGATACGATGGATGCGATTGACCAATTCAAAGCCCAAGCCCTCGGCAATATGCAGCAGACGATTAACGTACTGACCCAAGAAGTCGATAAAGCACAAGTGTACTTGGACAAGGCCAATCGTACGACAGCAAATGAGGTCGCACAGACGCTCAATATTGAAGATAAAAAACTGGGCGAGGTCAAAATTTAACCCCTCTATCCCACCCTAACCTTAACAATCAAAATAAAGAGAACAGTCATGACAACCCATAACATCCATAACAATACTGCCTTACTGGCGGACAAAGTAGCACTCGTCACGGGTGGCGGTTCTGGTATTGGCGAGGCCACGGCTATCGACTTGGCACAACATGGTGCTAAAGTCATCGTCGCCGACTTAAATCTTGATGCCGCTAAGCGCGTTGCTCAAGCTATAAAAGACGCTGGCGGTGAAGCGACCGCATTCGAGATGGACGCCTCTACCCGTGAAGGTAACAAAGCTGCGGTTGATTTCGCGGTTCAGACTTATCAGGGCTTACATTTGGCGGTCAATAACGCAGGGATTGGTGGCAAAGCCGGTTATCTAGGAGACATTGACCTTGACGAATGGGACAAGGTGATTAACTTAAACCTCAACGGTAATGTCTATGGCTTACATTACCAACTCAAACAGTTCTTAAAACAGCCAAACCCAGAACAGTGTGCGGTGGTGATGATGTCCTCGATTCACGGTGAAGTCGCTGCGATTGGCAATGCCGCGTACACCGCATCGAAACATGCCCTAAAAGGCGTCGTCAAAAATACGGCTGCCGAATACGGTAAGCAAGGTATTCGCATCAATGCGGTCGCGCCAGGTTATATCCATACACCGCTAGTTGACAATAACCTACCAAAAGATTCGTTTGATGCCTTGGCAAAAAGACACATGCTAGATCGTCTAGGTCAGCCGCAAGAAGTCGCAGCTCTAGTACGTTTCTTATTGTCACCAGAGGCGTCATTCATGACGGGTGGCTACTATCTGGTTGATGGCGGTTATACCGCCGTGTAAGGTAGTAAACAGCGTTTAAGCGTTTTCAACGAAAAAAAGGAGCGTCTAATGATGCTCCTTTTTTATTTAAATCCACATCCATGTAAGACTTTCAACTTATAATGACTTCAAAAAATCGCCATCGATAATCAATAGCTTCACACCCTGCTCACTCTTAGAACGATGCGAACTCAACGCATCTGAAACAACATAAGACATACCTTGAGTCAAATGATTTTCCTCGCCTGTGGCTAGTTGGTTAGTAAACTCGCCTTCAAGGCAATAAACGATATGGCCTTCTTCACACCAATGGTCAGCTAGATAACCTTTTGAGTATTCCACTAGGCTTATGCGTAACCCATCAAACTGCAACGTTTGCCAACAAGCCGTTCCCGTTTCACCTTGGTGGGTAGTTTTCGGGATACTTGACCAATCAATGGTTTGAAATGGTATATTGTGGCTCATGGACTATCCCTCTTCTTATTTAACCTATCGGTCTAAGCTTAGATTTAGCTACCGATACCCAATTTATTCGGCACCCATTCCTAGTTTATTTGGCAATAGCGCTACCACTTTGGCAACCGTCGCTTCAAGTTGGCGACTGTCAGTCGGCATCACAGTAATATGACCGATTTTACGGCCTTCGCGTTCTTCTTTATCATAGTTGTGCACATGCACACCGTCAACCGCCAGTACTTGTGCCAAATCTGGGTATTGACCAATCACATTCAGCATCACCGATGGTTTGACCACTGATGTGTCACCAAGCGGCAAGCCTGCCACCGCACGCATATGATTTTCAAATTGGCTACACACTGCACCTTCAATCGACCAGTGTCCTGAATTGTGCACACGAGGCGCGATTTCATTAGCCAATAAACCGTCTGGTGTCACAAATAGCTCAAGCGTTAACACACCGACATAGTTTAGATGCTCAAGCAATTTTTTGATATTGTCTTGCGCTTGTTCGGTCAAGTTATCGCTATTTGGTGCAGGTACAGTGGTTCTTGCCAAAATACCTTGATGGTGCTCATTTTGTACCAGTGGGTAGTAGCGAATCTCGCCATTTTGACCGCGTACCGCAATAATCGACACTTCTCGCAAAAAGTTAATAAACCCTTCAGCAATCAGCGGTGCGTGCTTCGTCGCTTCACCCAGCTCTGCCCAAGCTTCATCAAACTGTTCAGCGGTTTTTACCACAAACTGGCCTTTACCATCATAACCGCCACGTGTGGTTTTAAGTACCAATGGCAAGCCCATTTGCTGAGCGGCGGTTTCAATATCGGCTTTGCTATTGACCGCCATAAATGGCACGGTTTTGATACCCAGTTCATTGAATAGATTCTTTTCGTTCAAACGATCCTGCGCAATATACAACGCATTGGCCGGTGGGTATAGATCGGAAGAGCACACGT
>CALJUC010000044.1 GCA_937975585.1 uncultured Moraxella sp.
TATTTTGCCGTTTTTATTTGTCTAAAATTATGAAAGAATCCTTACGTTTTCGCCTCGACCAAATGGTAGACCGTTTTGAAGAGGTCACCGCTTTATTGTCTGACCCAGATATTATTAGCGATAATAAAAAATTCCGTGAGTTGTCAGTCGAGCACAGTGACTTGTCTGAAATTACGGGCGTTTGGCAGCGCTATCGTCAAGCTGAAGAAGACTTGGCGACTGCTGAAGAGATGCTAACTGACCCAGATATGAAAGAAATGGCCGGCGAAGAAATTGACGCGGCCAAAGCAACACTCACTGAGCTTGAAGATGTACTCAATGTGATGATGCTACCCAAAGACCCGAACGATAAAGTACCGGCGTTTCTTGAGGTACGTGCCGGTACGGGTGGGGATGAAGCCGCGATTTTTGCCGGTGACTTATTCCGTATGTATGAGCGTTATGCCCAAGCCCAAGGTTGGCAAGTCGAAGTACTATCAATGAATGAGGGCGAGCATGGCGGCTACAAAGAAATCATTAGCCGCGTATCTGGTACAGGCGTTTATGGTCGTTTAAAATTCGAATCAGGCGCGCATCGTGTCCAACGTGTCCCCGAAACCGAAAGCCAAGGCCGTGTGCATACTTCAGCTTGTACCGTAGCGGTGATGCCTGAAGTCGAGATTGACGATACCGTTGAGATTAACCCAGCAGACTTGCGTATTGATACCTACCGCGCGAGTGGTGCCGGTGGTCAGCACATTAACAAAACCGACTCTGCGGTGCGTATTACCCATATCCCAACCGGTACAGTCGTGGAATGTCAGCAAGAGCGTAGCCAACACGCAAACCGCGATAAAGCGATGAAAATGCTAGTGTCAAAAATCCAACAAGAAAAAGTGCAAAAGCAAGTGGATGCGGCCAGTGATATGCGCCGTAACTTGGTCGGTAGTGGTGACCGCTCAGAGCGTATTCGTACCTATAACTACCCACAGGGTCGTATGACCGACCACCGCATTAACTTAACCTTGTATAAGCTTGATGCGATTATGCAGGGTGATTTGAACGAATTGCTAGACAGCTTATTGCGCGAGCACCAAGCCGACCTAATGGCCAGTGTCAGTGGTGAAGAGTAAGTTTGCTATTTTCCCATATTGGGAATATAATCATCAATGAGTGTGTTATGCGAGTGATTGCCAAAAGAACCTTAAAGCAATTTTGGGAAAAAAGTGGGCATGACGATGCCCAATCACAACTTGAAGCATGGCATGATATTGTTCTAAAAGCTAATTGGAAAACGCCGCAGGATATCAAAGACTTATTCAAAAATGCCAGTATTGTCGCTAACAATCGAGTGGTTTTTAACATAGCAGGGAATAAATATCGCTTAGTTGCTGAAGTTCAATATCAAGCAGGCATTGTTTGGGTGAAGTTTTTGGGTACGCACGCTGATTACGATAAAATTGATGTGGAGACGGTCAATGACTATTAAGCCAATTCGCAATGATGATGATTTAACCCAAGCATTCATTCAACTTGAAAAAGTTTTTCAAGCGGAAAATGGTACACCTGAGGCTGATGAACGAGATATTTTAATTACCTTGATTGAAGTCTATGAAAATCAGCATTATCCGATTGCGCATGCTGACCCCGTTGAAGCGATTAAATTTCAGATGGAACAGCTTAATTTGGATAAAAAAGATTTAGAACCTTATTTGGGCGTGCCAAGCAAGGTTTCTGAAGTCCTTAATCGTAAACGCAGTTTGAGCTTGGCGATGATTAAGCGCTTACATCATGGACTACATATTCCCTATGAAAGTCTGATTCATTAAGGTCTCAGAAAACTAACACTGTCTTGAAGTTTATCTAATACTAGATATTTATCAAACTTTTAAAGTTAACGAAGATTTGAAACACGTTAATACAGATATTTTTGAATTTTTCTAAAATTTTAAAAACTTTTATCATCAAATTGTGATTCTAAGCAAAATGTGATTACGCATTTCGGTTAATTTAGGAAACTCTCATGTCAAACCAACCGCAAAATCCTGAAATTGAACAACCCGTTGAAGACGTTAACGAACTCATTAAACAACGTCATAGCAAACTTGATTTAATCAAACAGTCAGGTAAAAACCCATACCCAAACCAGTTTAAACGTAATCATTACGCCCAAGACTTACAAGACAGCTACAAAGACCAAGACAAAGAAACCTTGGCCAATAATGACAAAGTTGTCGTGAACGTTGCCGGTCGTATCATGCTAAAGCGCGTGATGGGTAAAGCCAGCTTCATCACCATCGCTGATATGAGTGGTCGTATCCAAGCCTATGTCAGCAAGAATGACTTGGGCGATGACGTATATGCGGATTTTAAAACTTGGGATATTGGTGATATCGTCGGTATTACCGGTTATTTATTCCGTACCAATACCGGTGAGTTGTCAGTACATACGACCGAAGTACAATTATTGACCAAATCACTGCGCCCATTACCGGATAAATTTCACGGTCTAAGTGATACTGAAAGCCGTTATCGTAGCCGCCATCTTGACTTGATGACCAACGATGAAAGTCGCAATGCCTTTATCGTGCGTAGTAAAGTGATTGCTGGTATTCGTGAGTTTATGTTGGCTGAGCGTTATATGGAAGTCGAAACCCCGATGATGCACGTCATCCCGGGTGGTGCGGTGGCACGTCCATTTGTGACGCATCATAACGCACTCGATATGCCGCTATTCTTGCGCATTGCGCCAGAGTTATACCTCAAACGTTTAGTAGTCGGTGGTTTTGAACGTGTGTTCGAGATTAACCGTAACTTCCGTAACGAAGGGGTATCAGCACGTCACAACCCAGAATTCACCATGATTGAATTTTACCAAGCGTACTCAACCTATGAAGATGTGATGGACTTGACTGAGCGTATGTTCAACAAGCTTGCTATGGATATCTTGGGCACGACTGAGCTTGAATACCAAGGTGAAGCCATTAGCTTTAAAGCGCCATTTGAACGTTTACCAATGACCAAAGCCATCGAAAAATACGCCGAAGGCTTTGACATGAGCAAAGTGGCAGACCGTGACTACTTGGCTGATTACGTGCAAAATGTGCTAAAACAAGAAGTGAAAGACATCTTTGGTATTGGCAAATTACAAACCATCGTGTTTGAAGAAACCGCTGAACATCAATTACGTCAACCAACGTTCGTGACCGAATACCCAGCCGAAACGTCACCGCTTGCGCGTCGTAACGATGAAAACCCAGATATCACAGACCGTTTTGAGTTGTTTATCGGTGGCCGTGAGATTGCCAATGGCTTTAGCGAGTTGAATGACCCGATTGACCAAGCAGAGCGTTTCCAACAGCAAGTTGCTGAAAAAGACGCGGGTGATGATGAAGCCATGCATTATGATGCCGATTTTGTGG
>CALJUC010000045.1 GCA_937975585.1 uncultured Moraxella sp.
GCCATATCGGCAATACTAACGCTGTTTTTAATCACGGCCGCCAACGCAATGACAAACCCCAACAAACTACCAGAAAGGCTCAAAGCCGGGGTGAGTTGTCCTGCTTTGATAAGGGCAAACTCATCATAGGGCGTGATTTTGGTATAAATCAGCAAAAAAAGCGCGGTTAATATGACAGCCATGGCAAAATAGGCGATAAAGGCAGGCAAGGTCGAAAGTAGCGTAAACATAAATAATCCTAGCTCGGCACTAAGGCCAGTAAATAAGGGTAATAGTGACTGGCTAATCCATACAGCTAATCAATAAATAAGTGTGGCACAAACAAACTGGTATCTTTGGTAATTAAGGTACTGTCTTCGCGCATACCCATCCCCGCGGCACAATTACCGACAATCCAACTACCGACCAACGCATAGGTTGGCTGACCATGATGATTGTTAAAGGTGGGCAACGGTTGACAGGCTTGATAGACATAGCCTTCGGCACCATACTCGCCTGTGGTCTGCTGCTGTTCGCCATTTAGAGTAAGCGCAACATTCGCCCCTTCGCGTGAGAAGAAGGGTTTTTTCACTTGATTCGGCGTGTGTTTGGCTAATTCGTCAGCACTAAAATAGCAGGGCAGTAAGTTAGGGTGGTTGGGGAATTTTTCCCAGAGAATCGCTAACATCGCCTTGTTGCTTAGCAATAATTTCCAAGCAGGCTCGAGCCAATTCACCTTGGTTGTTGGTAAGTGCTGAGCAAAATCTTCCGCGGTCATAAACTCCCATGGGTAGAGTTTAAACAGATGGTCAATGGTATCGTTATGACCATCGACAAAACACTGACGCTCACTGTCCCAACCAATATCATTGATATCCACAAACTCGGTGGTCAAACCGGCTTGTATCGCGGTATCTTGCAGATAGCGACAGGTGATAAAGTCTTCTTCGCTGTCACTGACTGCCGTAAAGTGCATGGTCAGTTCAAACCAGTCTAATTGCTGATTGAGCCGTTCGCCAAAGGGAAGTTTGTTGGTCAGTTGTGATAAGGTACTGGCCATTTTTTTATCAAAACGATGGCTTTCGCTCAACTGCGCCGCGATATGGCGCCATTCAACCAATAGCCGTTCGTGAATACTGTTAAATTGGTCAGCATGGGCAGGCAAGATGCTTGGCTGTTGTTCTTTTAGCCAATACCATTGGGCGACACTGGCCTCAAACAGTGAGGTTGGGGTATCCGCATTGTACTCTAGCAGCTTGGGCGCGTTTAGACCATCATAGCTAAAATCAAATCGTCCGTATAAGCTTGGGTCTTGGCGTTTCCAACTTTGCTCAATCAATTGCCATTGTAACGCGTCAAAGCCAAGTCGCTGATAGTCGCCTTGTTGAATCACATCGGCACAGGCTTGTAGATACATTTGGTGAATCTTTTCGGTCGCGGCCTCGATGGTTTCGATTTGCGCTAGATTAAACACATAACAAGCGTTTTCTTGCCAGTAGTCACCATCAATACTATGGTAGTAAAAACCGATTTTATCCAAGCGTTCTTGCCAGTCAGGGCGTGGTTGTACGAAGACGCGTTGCATTAACTTCCCCTTGAGCTACTGGCTTTGCCGCCAAAGCCGCCGCGCGTGACACTTTTGGCGCGCGTGGTCTTGCGTTTGTCATAATTGCCATAACGGTAATACACATAGCTGCCACCATGACCGCCGACATAACGATTATTGGACTCGGGTGGGCATTCGGTTTCACCCCAATCAAGCACACATTCCTCGCGATTGGCGTACTCATAACGCGTGCCTTGCGCTTGGTTATTGCTATTACAACCGACAAGTCCGGCGCTACCGACCAATACCAATGACACGGTTAATGAGGATTTGCCTGGACGATCCATAAAAATAGGCGCTGAGGGCATTGTTAGATTGGGCTCGATAGGGCGCTGTGACCTAAAAGGGATGGACATAAGAACTTCCGTACAAGCTAAAGCTAGTGGGCAATATTTGATTTATCAAGATTGTATACTAAGGTAAGCTGGTGAGCAAATACGGTAAAAGCCGCTTAGCTATCATTATTGGATAAAATAATATATTGGCTGATTTGGTCAAACAATCCAACATCCGTTATTATTTATGCTGACATTCACTGATAGATAATAAGAATAGGTAAACGACATCGATGCTGACTTTGACTTTTTTGGGTACGTCTGCGGGCGTACCGACCAAACAACGCAATGTGACCGGATTGGGCGTCACCTTCAATAACCCACATAGTCGCCAAAAACACACGCCTTGGCTGCTCGTTGATTGCGGTGAGGGTACGCAGCATCAGATTTTGCACACGCCATTATCGCTACAGCAGCTTCGCGCGATTTGTATCACCCACGTACATGGCGACCATTGTTATGGCTTGCCGGGACTGCTTGCCAGTATGGCGATGAATGGCCGTACTATACCATTAACCTTAATTGCACCGATGGCGATTGGCAAATTACTAGATGCGTTGACTATTACCACCGAATTATACTTTTCATTTGAGATTGAGTTTATTGCACTAGAAACCCTAAAAATAGAAAGCTTAAGAAAGGAAAGCTTAACGATACAAAATGCGGAAGTTCAATTTGAACCGATTATTTTGGATATAGGCGATGGCGAGCAAATCACCATTGAACCGATTGCGCTATCGCATCGTGTGCCAAGCCATGCGTTTATGATTAGTCAGCAGTTAAGCTATACTGCCTTGGATAAAGAAAAGCTACTGGCAATGGATTTACCACCCAGTAAAATTTGGGGCAGTTTACAACATGGCTATGATGTCACCTTAGACGATGGTCGAGTGCTGAAGTCTACTGATTTTGCCTATCAGCAAATCGATACCACCCGTATTATTGTTGCCGGGGACAATGACCGACCTGAGTTGTTAAAGGAAAAACTAGCAGATGTGGGTGTATTAGTACATGAAGCGACCTACACGCAAGCGATTGCGGACAAAGTCAGTCAGCGCGAGGACGGCTTTAATCCAATGCACTCTAGTGCGCTTCAAGTGGCGAGCGTGGCAGAATCGGTGAAGTTACCGAATTTGATTTTAACCCATTTCAGCGGGCGGTTTCAGGCGTTCGATAAGCCAGCGAGTAGTACACCCAATATGGGTCATATCCGTGTTGAGGTTGAGCAAGCGTATTCAGGCAACTGTTGGCTCGCCAATGATTTTGATAGATTTGAGGTAGAGGGGATGACGGTGACACCGCTTGAGGCACTTACCAAGCTTTAGCAAGTCGGGCGTGGGCTACATACTTTTTGATAGTGAAACTGTCGTATAAAAAAGACGTTACCAAATGGATAACGTCTTTTTTGGTTTTAGATAAGTGGTTGTTTATAAGCCGTTACAGTTGGCGTAATAAGTCGTCGTTGCAGGCCAATCAGAGAAGATACCTTTCACACCCACGTCTTTTGCCAATACATCGACCAAGTTATACACGTCACCGTCATTATTAGTGATGTCGTTGATACCCGTGTAGTACCAGCCACCACCATTCGCCAATGGGCCTGAACGCTCAATCGTCCATGCAATCAAACCAAAACCTTGTGCTTTTGCTTGCTTGGCAAATTCGCTTGGGGCAACTTTACCATTTTGGTTGGTTACTAGCATAAAGGTCGCAGGGGCAAGGTTTTGGATACCCATGGCTTTTAGCTCAGCTAGGCTGTATTTCCAAGTTGCAGGGTTTTGCGCATCGAAAGTCGTACCTTCTTTGCTAAAGTTACTGTCATCAACCAAGAATACCGCGGTTTTGGCGTAGTCTGGGTTGTTAGCAATCCAGTATTTTAAGTCATCAATATTGAACGACTGGACGATCGATTGATCAGCGGTGTAGTTAAATTCTTTTAACGTATCAATCAACTGCTTACGATACATATCATATGTATAGCCTGCGTGTGGCATGGTAACGGTCGGCTCTTTTAGCTCGGGTGTCACTTTGACGTTCATTTGTTTGAATAAGCCTAGTGCTTCTTTGAGTGACATGAGCGTACCATTTTGGCTATAGGTATCGGTACGGAATGATGGCGTGCCTGCAAAGTACTCTTGGACAGTTTTGGCTTTGGTATTTGCGCCGTCTTGCTTACCTTTCAAGGTTTTAAATTCTGCCAAGGTAATATCTGAAGTCAAGCATTTTGCTGAAGCTGGGGTAAGTACATTGCCTTGTGCATCAAACGTCGCTGGGACAAAGTTTTGGGTACATTTTACAGCCAATGGGGTCGCCAAGATATTAGTGGTGGTGTGTAAGTCCGCATCTGAGTGACGGCATACGAGCTCATGGTCTTTGGTAAAGGCAACGTCACATTCTTGGACACCTGCGCCCATTTGGTTGGCGGCTAAGTAGCTCTCTTTGGTATGCTCAGGGAACTGTAGCGTTGCCCCACGGTGCGCGATTGAGAATTCAGTGCGTTTTGGTGCTTGATAAGCACAGCTTAGTAATTTGTCTTTGGTCGTACCAGCGTCCATGTCATTGACCAAATAGAGTGGGCGTATACCGTAGGTCAAGCTTGGCTGCGCCAATAACTGCTGTGCCGTCACATTCGTACCTGGTTGGCTTGGTGGATTTTGTGGTGTTGGCGTAGAAGCAGGGGTTGATGCGATAGGGGTGTTAATAGCAGTATTGTTATCATTATTGTCGTTACAACCAGCCAATAATAGACCTGCGGTCATGGCAAATACCAATGGCAGTTTGCGCGATGTCAATGTCGATGGTGCTTTAAGCATACTATATCCTCTTATATCCTGATTTTTATCAAATTTTTATCATTAAGGTTCGTGGTCAATCTGTCAAAAAAGTTATAACTCGATGATTAAAAACTGTTTTGATGATGTTTCGATGACTGATTCATGACAATGTTATTACAGTGTTAATCTATCTTGCGTAATTCCTCAAAATATCTCATATTCATAACAATTAGTTTTTATTTTTATAAAAATAAAAGAGGATAATTTAGTGAAACTTATATGAAAATCGATGGTAATCTGATATTTTTCAGGTATAATCACTTAAATTTATCAACTTTATATAGATATTTATTTAATAAATAATGGTTGCTGAATTGACAAGGCAACGTTTAGTCAATGGTGTTCCGTTATTTTTTGTAAATTCTCTATTGTTTAATGGACAAGGAGGGATGCGCGATGCAAATCGGTGTACCCAAGGATAACAGTTTGTACGAGCGACGTATTGCGGTCACCCCCGATACGGTCAAGAAATTCATCAAAGCCGGTCATAGTGTTGTTATCGAACAAGATGCGGGCCGCGGTTCATTCATCACCAATGAGGCATTGGCGGAAGCGGGCGCAACGATTGTTGGTAATGCCATCACAGGTAGTGATGTGGTTTTGACTGTCAACAGTCTACCTGCCGGCCAAATCAGCCAGTTAAAGCCAAACGCGGTAGATCGGAAGAGCACACGTCTGAACTCCAGTCACGCCAATGTATCTCGTA
>CALJUC010000046.1 GCA_937975585.1 uncultured Moraxella sp.
CTATTGCCCAAACTACTGTGATTGATGAAGCGGATTTACAGCGTTATCAAGGACAGAATGTCCTTGAGGTCTTAAAGCATCAGCCTGGGTTTAGTTTCTATCAAAGTGGTGGGCAAGGCACTGTTAGCAATTTCTGGTTACGAGGTTACAGTGGTAAACAAGTCTTGGTATTGGTGAATGGTATACGCTATATCTCAATGACAACCGGTGTCACTGCGCTTAATCTTATTCCAGCAGACCAAGTCGAGCGTATCGAAGTCTTGTATGGTGCATCTGGCTCTAGTCTATACGGCTCAGAAGCTATGGGTGGCGTGATTCAAATTTTTACCAAGGGACAAATGGCGGCGCAGTCTAATGTAGCCTTAACCCTTGGTGCGGGCTCACAAGAGAGTTATCAAGCCCAAGTAACTGGTCAATATATCACTGATAAAACTACCTTAAGCCTGTCAGCAGGACATGAACAAACCGATGGGTTTAACGCCACCTTACCGAGTGCATTCGCTTTTTATCCTGATAAAGATGGTTATGACAGTGACAATGGCAGTTTGTTTATTAAACATCAACTTACTGAAACGACAGATATCGGGTTAAGTGGCGTTATTAATCAATCAACCACCGATACAGATAATGGTGCGGCAGCTGTTATTTCGTATGATGACCAAAAAAATGCCATTGGCACAGCATTTTTGCACTATCAAAAAGATAGCATAAATACCAGTTTGACCTATGGCGAAAGCATTGATGAAGTCAAATCCCATGCCGGTGCTAACCTTGATACCTTTAAAACTCGTCAACGTCAAGCCAACTGGCAAATGACTTATGACTTGCCATTAGGTAAAGTGATTGGTGGCTTGGATTGGCTGAAGCAAAAAGCCGATGTTAATAGTTTGTATAATAGCTTTAATCAAGACCGTACGGTTAAAAGTGGCTTTATCGGCTATCAAATCGCCCAACCAAACTATGATTTTCAAGCGCATGTACGCTACGACGACAACTCACAGTATGACAGCGAAACCACTTACAATATTGGTGGTGCATATCGTCTAATGCCAGATTTGCGTGTGGGCGCATCGTATGCAACGGGTTTTCGTGCACCAACCCTGAATGACTTATACGCTAAGTCTAGCTATTTTAATGGCAATCCAGATTTAATCCCTGAGACCAGCGACAATGCTGAAGTGTTTATGGAGTATACGCGTCCAAATCAAACCACTCGTCTAACAGGCTACTGGTCAGATATCGAAGATGGTATTAACTAGATCGGAAGAGCACA
>CALJUC010000047.1 GCA_937975585.1 uncultured Moraxella sp.
CTGCTTACATTAGCTATGTGGATAATGGTGATGTCATCGTATATGACCATACCATTGTGCCCAGTGCCATTGGCGGTCGCGGCATTGCAGGGGCGTTGACCAAGTACGCACTAGATTATGCGCGTGAGCAAGGCAAAAAAGTCGTGCCAGCCTGTTCTTATGTCGCTGCTTATATGCAAAAACACCCAGAATATCAAGATATTAAAGCTTAAAAAGCCATCAACTGGCAAAACAAAAAGACCAACGTTGTAACGTTGGTTTTTTTATGGGCATTGTGCCGGATGGATAACCGCACCCATTGCCATTTCATCAGGGTTAACACCCTCGATAATCGTCACGCACGATTTTTGCTTGATGGCTTGGGATAAAGCTTGTGATGAGGTTTTATCAAGGCCATACATATAGACCTGTTTTGTGCCTTTATCGGTGTCGAAAAACAGTGAGTCACCGGATTCAGAGATATCGGCTTTACCGGTTAATTTGACGATATAACCTTGTTTGGTTTTATCGGTGTTTTGCCCGATACTGGTGGCAGATGGCGCAATCGCAGGATTGGTATGAGTGGGATTGCTTGCGGCTTGAGGTTTATCTATTGGCGGATAAGGTGACTGAATATGGGAGGCGGTGGTCAGAGGGGTTGGCGCTTTATCAGTATTGCTTGCGACTTCGCTTGCTGGATTAGCACTAGCGGTAGACGCCTCAGGGGTAGTTGAACTGGCCGATGCGCTATGTTCCTTTGATAGGTTTTGGTTTTGGGTGCAGCCCATTAACCAGCCTGAAAAACTAACAGTGGTTAGTGCAGATAATATCAACGAACGCTTTAACATGGGTGGAAATCCATTTCACAGTAAGGTCTTGAATCACCATTACGTCATGCAAAAGTCGATTTATCTTTGCTATTGTTGAGGGGTATTGTACCAATGTTGATGTAATTGATTGGCACTCGCCTTGACTAGATTTCAGCGCGTATCAGTCGGCCAAACAGCCGTGCTAGTTTGTTGGGAATAGGATACTAAACGTCATGTTTAGCCCAATGGTCAACAAGACAAAAGCAAGGAGTAATACTGGAATGGCGACACGTTTGGCTTTTGTTTTGATGATAGCCTCATGACTGACCATACTCACCAAGGCGCAAATCATACCGATGACCAAGGATAAAATTCCCACGCCCAAACATAAAAAACCTACGTAATTCATCATTCACCCAGTGTTCAGCCAATTTTTTTATTGAGAATAGCGCTATCGTCAGCGCTATGGTAACAAATCGCTGATAACGTCGCTAGGCTGTTATAGATTTATACTTTTTTTTATATCTATGTTGATTGTTGTGAGCAATGACTTTGACTATAATGATTTGATAATAACTATTTTTTGGTCACAAGGAGTTGTGATGGCACATCAATTACCCTATCTACGCCAACCGCCTTTTGATAGCTTAAGCGACACAGAGCGTGAGCGCCTGAGCCGCGACAGTCAAATCGTGTATTTAGATAGTTTGCAGCCGTTACCCGATGATTGGGTCGGTGACTTTTTTATTGTGATTAAGGGTCAAGTCTATCAACAACAGGGCGATGAGTTACGGGCCATCTTGAACGTTGGTGACTGGTTTGATAGTCGGCAAAGAATGTTATCGGGTATTGAACCAAGTTTTATCAGCCAACAACAGAGTCTACTGTATCGCATTAATGGGCAAACATTATCATCGATTACTGAACAAAACAGTGTACTTAATAATTTGCTATTTGCGGACTTGTCAGCGCGGGTGGCGCAGCAGCAAGCGCGACTGGCAAACAATGAAAGTCAGCAACTGTTACACCAACCCATTGAAAGCTTGGGTCAACATATTCGACCACCGCAATTTATCGAAGATACCGCGTCTTTGCAAGCGGCAGCAACGGCCATGATACGCGCAAATGCCAAGCATGTCTTGGTCAATTCACACCGACCATTATCTGACAATGAGCGCGCGCGTCTACGTGAGCAAGGGGTCGCAGAGGCAGATATGCCAACGCATAACCCGACGCTTGGGATTATTACCCAAACCGATATCTGTCATGCGGTGAGTGAGTGTGTCGATATGGCGACCACGCCAGTCGTGAACTATACCAACTTTGACTTACAGATGGTGCACATTCAGCAAGATGTGAGTGAGGCTCTATTGACCATGCTCGACCATCGTGTCCATCGCTTGCCGATTGTGGGCAGTCATGGCGAGATTGTGGGCATATTAGGTCAAACCGAGTTGATGAATTATCTGACCAATCATTCTAACTTGATTGTGGCGCGTATTGAGCAAGCGCATACCATCGATGAATTGCAAATTGCGGTTGATTTGATTGGTAAATATATCCGGCATCAGCAAAAGGCTGGTATGAAAACCTATATCATCAGTCGTACCGTACAAAGCCTAAATAGCCAAATCTTTGCCAAAATCTGGCAGCTCATCGTACCCGCGCTGACCTTTAATAATACCTGTCTGGTGGTAATGGGATCGGAAGGGCGCGGCGAACAAATTATCCGTAATGACCAAGATAATGCCTTGATTATCCGTGATGGTTATCATGACGAACACTTGCCCCAATACGCTGAGCAATTTAACCAAGCCACGGCCAAACTTGGCTATCCCTTGTGCGATGGTAACATCATGATTAGTAACCCACTATGGCGCAAATCATTGAGCGAGTTTGAACAGCAGATTAGAAAATGGTTTACCCAAGGGGATGCCCAGTCGATGATTTGGCTTGCGACCTTGTGCGATGCCCAGCCAATCAGCGGTGATCGTAGCTTGTTTGAATCGCTGCGTGAGCATTTTCAAGTCACTTATCAAAACTACGCGACCAGTAACTTTATCAATCGCTTTGCCAAACCGATTTTACAGTTTGGGGATAGTAGCCATTTTTGGCAAAAATTTACGGGCACGAGTGACAATGACATTGATCTAAAAAAAGCAGGAATTTTCCCCATTGTGCATGGGGTGCGTACTTTGAGTTTAGAGCAAGGCATCGAGGTGACGAATACGCGCCGCCGGTTGCGTGAGCTGGTCAACCAACATGTCCTCGATGATACGACAGCAACCAACTTGGCCGATGCGTTAGATTTTTTCTTGGCAAAACGGCTTGAAGCAGCACTGACGACCACAGATAAATCCGCTTGGAAGGTCAACCCCCACGACTTATCAGCGATGGATAAAGACTTGCTAAAAGAAGCGTTGGCGATTGTCAAAGACTTTAAAGCGCTGATTACCCTGCGTTATCGATTAGATATTTTTTAGGCGAGGTATCGATGTTTAGCAAACTTAGCCAACTGTTTGCCACTAGCCAACAGTCACGACAACGCCAAAAACTCACGAAACCTGAATACGGGTTTTTGTTCGATTCGCCTCCGACCAATGAATGGGTCAGTCTAGACTTTGAAATGACAGGGCTCAATCCCAAAACTGACCACATATTAAGCGTGGGTGCGGTACGTTTGCACCGAGCAGAGGATGCCAGTATGCAAATCGATACGGGCAATGCCTTGTCCTTGATTTGTCGTCCGCCTGTGATGCCAAGTAAAGAAACCATTGTGATTCATGGCTTACGCCCAAGTGATGTCGAGGATGGCATTAGCTATGATGAGATGTTGCCATTGCTACTGGAGTTTATCGGTAATCGCCCGATTGTTGGGTTTGCGGTAAATCGAGATATCGCGTTTTTAAATGCGTTACTTAAGCCTTGGCTTGGGGTGAGTTTACCCAATCCCGTTCTTGATGTCAGTGTCATTGAGCAACAAGCCCGTCAACGTAAACAGCATCAGACTGACCATGCCGTTGAACCCAAGCATCTCAATGTATTGTTGGCTGAGTTTGGTATTCCGATATTACCTGCCCATGATGCACTCAATGATGCGATTATGACAGCGATGTTATTTATCTATCTTAAAGACATACACTAATCTGTCTGATTTGACACCTCAAGCACCATAAAACCCATCCATAAAAATACCCCAAGCCAGTTCATGGTTTGGGGTATTTGTTGCATAACGCAATGACTCGTTCTGACTAGCACTTAAGGCTTATTTGGCCTTGCCGTTTTGCTGTCCTTGCGGTTTGATACCGGCTTCGTCAGTTAGCTTCATCAACATGTCGCGCGCTTGTTCTGCTGCTTTTTGTGAGGCTTCCATGTCTTTGGCGATAGCTGGGTGCGTTTCAGGGGTAGCCGTTGGGTTTTTGGTCAACGCTTGGGTACCTGAGCGGCTATAGTTGATACTTTCGACCATCTTGTCACGGACGCTGGTCACGCGTGGGTCGTTAAATTTAAGTTTATTTAGCGTCACTTTTTGCGCGTCTAATTGCTCAACCACCGCTTTAAAGAAGGCTTGTTGGTCAGCCGGCGTTTTGGCACTTTGCATTTGCTTGGCCATTTGTGCTTGCTTGGCAGCGGCATTGCGGTCAAGTTGGTTCAGGGTTTTTAACAATAACGTCAGGTCAGCTTTTAAGGCTAAGTTTGCAGTACCGGCAGCTGGGGTCGTGGTTGCGATAGGGGCATTTGGCGCTGGTGCGGCAGGATTGGCGTTTAAGGTAGTGGCACTACCGCTAGCAGGCGTGACCACAACGGTTGAGGCCATGACAGTCGTTGGCGCACTTGTAGTTGTCGATGCTGCCACAGAAGCAGGTGCTGTCGTGACCACGGTACTAGCAGCTACACTGGCATTGGTGGTTTGGGTGGGTTTTTCGGTTTTTGAACAAGCGGTTAGGCTAACAGCAATACCTAAGGCTAGTAGGGGTAAAGAGGTTTTTTTCATAGCGGGTATCCTAAACGGAGCGGACTTGTTGTCATGTATCGTTTCTTAAATTCAGGTTAATACAGCGTCCAATTCGTATGTACTAACTGGACTTACTGTACGACTGATATGAAGCGCATTTTACTTGTCTTAATATAAAAATTTTTTAATATAATTGAATCCCAATATAGTAACCGTAACTTAACAGCGGCTTAACATTGATGATTAGGATGCTGATACAGTACGTTGATAAAGCACCATGGGACGTGTTAAGTGCATATATGGGGTTTATAGGAATAATCCTTGATAAATCAACCAAGGTTTATTCATTCACCGATTCATCAGGGCGAATCAGTGTAGCAAAATTTGGACGCCAGATATGTAGAAAAATGCAACCAAGATATGCTAAAGTGCGCTACTATTTTGCGCGTCCGTAGTATTAATATTAATAGGTGGCGCAGTCAATGATTGACGACTTGGTCATATGGCTTTTAAACAGCGGTTCAAACGACTATGTCAGTAGGGTAATGTGAGCGTGGTTATGAATAAGTGGCAGTCATTAGTAGGGTGGACGCTGGCTATGGGTGCAACTGCAGGGCCCTTAACGCAAGCCACCGCCAACCAAGCGAACATACCCCAAATCACCAGCCAGTCAACCGCGAGTTCCCCAGTCGCTGCAGTCGTTAATGCGCCCGCGAATACTGCGATTGCGCAATTGCCGGAGCGCATTCGAGAAGCCCTTATCGCAGCAAATCTGCCCGCTGATAGCGTGAGTATCGTGGTACAACCACTTGGTAAATCTGCCAGTCAGCCAACCAATACCGCCATGGCAAAGCCTTTGATAGACTATCAAGGCAATATTCCTAGAACGCCTGCCTCCACCCAAAAATTGATTCCGACCTTTATTGCCTTGGATAGCTTGGGTAAAGACTTTCGTTGGCGCACTGAGCTATGGCTAGATGGCTTGGTGATGAATGGAACGTTATACGGTGATGTGATTATCAAAGGCAGTGGTGACCCCAAGCTTGAAGATGACCAAATCGCGGCGTTGATAGGCAGCTTACGCTATCATGGTATTCGTCAGTTGGCCGGTAATGTGATTGTCGATAATAGAGTCTTTCGCGATGTGAGTTTTGATATCAATGCCTTTGATGGTAAAGGGTTACGCCCTTACAATGCTATGCCCAATGGGATGTTGGTCAATTTTGGCACACTCCATGTGGCATTGGTACCCAATACCCAAGTACAGCAAACGCTAACACCGAGCCTTATCATGGCGGTACCGGCCGCTGTAAAAGCAAAACTTGAACAACAAGCCACCGATAAACACGAAGCTGCGCTACTGGCAGCGATTAACCAGTCGACTGCGTTACTTTCAGCGAATAATAGCGCTGCAAATACGAATGCCAATGCCAATGCCAGTGCCAGTGCCGTCTTACCAAATACGACCAATAGTGAGGTCGAGGCCGCCAACGAAGTAAACAATACGCAAATCACTAATCTAGCGATCAATCAGCCTTTTAACCAATACGTGGTAAAACTCACGCCACAACTGGGTGAATTTAACGCACCGACCACGATAACCGCGACCCATGACTCTTGCCGCGGGGTAACGGAAGAAAAGCTAGTGAGGGTAACGCGTGATGCGCTGAATTTTCTACGAGTACCCTCGGCGAATTGTGGCACGAATCAGCAGTATTGGCTCACTTATCCAGATGGGGATAGCTTGGCGCTCAAAACCGTGACCGCGCATATTCGTGAGCAATTTCCCGATTTTGCCGGACAGGTGATTTTAAAAAATACCAGTCAAGTCCAGCCATCAGACAGCGTGCCGCTCGCACAACTGGGTCAGCAATTGATGCCGCCGCGTTTGTTAGCGGTACACCAGTCAGCACCTTTGGGCGAACAAATCACCGATATTAACCACCATTCTAACAATGTGATGACTGAGCAAGTGGCGTTATCCTTGCCAGTATATGCTGCCAAACAAGCCTATAGCACTTATCCAGCGACGTTTGGCTTTATGCAGCAGTGGTGGCAGCAGCATATACCCAATCATACAGCACCGACTATGACGCGCGCCTCTGGGCTTTGTCGTGATTGCCGCGTAACCCCAGATGGCCTCATGGCGTTATTGGCAACGGCCTATCATAGCCCAAACTTTGACGTATATCGCACCTCGCTGCCGATTGCGGGGATATCGGGTACCATGAAGCATCTAAAAGACCGTGACCCAACGAATGCCGCGATTGGTCGTGGTTGGATAAAGACAGGTACATTGGATAATGTCGCCAGTATGGCCGGTTATATTCATGCCAAATCTGGGCAGTGGTATGCGGTGGTTGCCATGGTGAATGCACCAAATACGATGTACAACGTGCACGCCAAGACCGTATTGGATAACACGTTGGCATGGACGGCAGAACAGTAGTATAGTCTTTTAAATTCAATCTAATACGGCGTCAAGCTCGCTCGATGTATTATTTATACTATGTGCGCTCGCTTTCCTTGTCTTAAAATGAATTTCTTTGACTATAGTAAAGGCCAAAAATTTAAACGGGGTTGAATATAAAAAGGCGAGCGAGGATGCTGGCCTTTTTTATTTTTCATCTTTTTTGCTTGTACTGAAATGCTCAGGTCAAGTGCCGGATAACGGATTGTTTAACATATCCAGTGGATGCGATAATACATTAAATGTCCAATCAATCTGCCGATCGAATCCGACATTTAACAAGTTTGCGGTCATGCGGCCGGTTAATCCCCAAACTGTTTCACCCTGAACCATAAAAGCCGGTGATTCTAATAGCACATCATCATATTGTTTGACATAAGACACGGTTTCTTGGGTAATCAAGGTAGCCAAGTCACCCCAAAATATGCGTGCAATTTCGCCCGCCTCGGGTATCAGATGCAGATTAGGTGGTATCACCCCAACGATAGGCACGACTGGCATACCGTTTTTGGCGTGGTGTAATGGCAACTCGCCAATGACTTTGACCTGCTCAGGCAAAATGGCGGTTTCTTCGAACGCTTCACGTAACGCCGTTGCCGCGTTATCATGGTCATACGATTCGCGGCGACCCCCGGCAAATGCGACTTCTCCGGCATGGTGGGTCATGTGCGACGCGCGTAAGGTGTACAAAATCTTGGGTGAAATCTCATCGGTTAACGCAATTAACACGGCCGATGGCTCATGCTGGGTATGCGTCGGGCAAACCTGCAAGCGGCTAGCCAGTTGGTTTAATAAGGGACTGTTAAAGTTAAATACACTCATAAATATAAGCGGCTCATCGGCTCGTAAATTAAGCTTCTGTTTAAGTTTCTGGTTAAGCGCTATATAGCGGCGAATTCACCAAATGCAACCATTCAAGGTAGCGAATAGCAGATTTTAACCATACCAAAATCGCGTAATCAATGCTACCATACTTGATAACCTGAGCAAGCAAAAAACTTAGGGTACAACCCTAATCAAATAACAGGTCAAATAACAGGAATCCTCATGCCTTATTGCCTTCAATGTGGCCATTTAGCCGACCATAAAATCCCTGCCGGTGATACCCGACTACGCATTGTCTGCCCCTCATGTGATTATATTCATTACGAAAACCCCAAAGTCATTAATGGTTGCTTATTGACGCATGAGGATAAAGTGCTACTTTGTCGTCGCGCGATTGAGCCGCGTTATGGTTACTGGACATTGCCTGCGGGATTTATGGAATTGGGCGAAACCATGTTAGAAGGTGGTAATCGTGAGTGCATGGAAGAAGCTGACGCCGAGGGGGACGGACTGGCTTTGTATTGTTTGTATGATATTCCCAATATCGGTCAAATTCATGCCATGTATATCGGTAGTCTAAAAGATGGCAAATATGGGGTGGGCGAGGAAAGCTTAGAATGTGGTCTGTTCAGTGAAGATGAGATTCCATGGGATGACTTGGCATTTGAAAACGTGCGCCAAACACTGACGTTTTTCTTCGCTGACCGTAAGGTAGGCCATAAACTGGGCGATTTTCCGCTTCACCAAACTGTACTTGCCAGTAAACAATAAGACCTACCCAAGGTTAGTTTATTAGCTGACTTATCAATGACCGCATTTGTCACAGCCGTCACAAGCCGCCAACGCACTTCGGCGGTTTCTTTTTGCCACCAATTGGCGATGATATCTGCGTACCAAATACACAACCGCTAGCAATACAATGGCAGTCACAATCAGCGTTTGGAGGTGTGGATTCATGTTATTTTCCCCTGTTGTCAAAACACTTTGCCTAGCTTAAGCCAACAGCCAAGCAGTCACGCGATACGTAATAAAGGCTGCGATATAAGCCAAGATAAATAAAAATCCCACGACCGTTGCCGTATATCTGGCAGAGTTACTTTCACGGCGAATCGTGGCGAGCGTTGCCATACACATCGGCGCATAGATATACCAAGCCAAAAACGCAAATGCCGTTGGCAAGCCCCATTTGCTACGGATAATCGAAGCCAAGCCATTGGCTACCGAGTTCTCATCACCACCGACGGCATAGACGGTTCCTAAGGCCGCGACAACCACTTCACGCGCAGCAATACCTGGTATCATGGCGACACACGTCTGCCAGTCAAAGCCCAATGGCGCAAAAATCGGTTGAATCAGATGGCCCAAGCGCCCTGCGATACTGTATTCAATCGCCGGTGCAGTGGCATTAAGCGGCGCTTTTGGAAACGTGACCAACACCCATAATACCACCGATAATGAAAAAATCACCGTGCCCGCACGCAATAAAAACGCTTTAACTTTATCCCATAGGCTGGTCGCAATATGGCGCACATTGGGTAAGCGATAGGTGGGCAACTCCATCATCAATGCGGTTAAGCCTTGTTGGCCACGTACTTTAGCGATATATTTTAGCCCCAAGGCCACCAACGCTGCCGAGATAATCCCTGCCAAATACAGCGCAAACAAGGTCAAGCCTTGTAGATTAAACATACCTAAAATAGGCTGATTGGGGATAATCGCGGCAATCACCAGTGCATAAATCGGCAAGCGTGCCGAGCAAGTCAGCATCGGCGCTAATGCCATGGTCACCAATCGTTCACGCGCATTGGGAATAGTACGAGTTGCCATCACCGCGGGTACCGCGCAAGCAAAACTCGATAACAAGGGGATAAACGCGCGACCCGATAACCCGGTCTTGGCCAGTAAGTTATCAAGCAAAAATGCCGCCCGAGGCAGATAGCCAGAATCTTCGAGTACCAAAATAAACAAGAACAAAATCGCAATCTGCGGCACGAAGACAATCACACCACCGACACCGGCCAACACCCCATCGACAAGCAAGCTTTGTAATAATCCCGGGCCTAACAAGGTCGTGACCCAAACACCTAATATGCCGACCAAGCTTTCTAGCCCATCCATCAATGGAGCTGCCCACGCGTACACCGCTTGGAACATCACAAACAGCACGACCAATAGAATTAACAAGCCCCAAACAGGGTGTAATAGCACGCTATCGACACGCTCATGCCATGACGGTAATTCACCGCGCTCATGGACGGCGCGCGCGATAATATCATCGGCTTGCGCATAAAGTAGGGTAGCATCTAAGTTATCAATTTGCTCAGCGATTGGGGTTGCATGCTGTGGATCACGGAATTTGACCGGTGGCTGTGCCCGTTGCTGGGTCACAAATGCCTTGATTAACTGATGCAGTTTGGCGGAGCCTTCGCGCTTAATCGCCACGGTCTTAACCACTGGCACACCGAGTGCCTCAGACAGTGCGGCTTCATCTATCACCACGCCACGCGCACTGGCGACATCCGATAAGTTCAGCGCGACCAACATCGGTAAGCCAAGGTGTTTTAGCTCAAGAATCATCCGCAGGCTTAAGCGCAAATTGGTCGCATCAGCCAACGCGATAATGCCATCAATGGGCTGTTCGCCTTGTTGTTGACCCAGCAATACTTCGCGTGTTACTTGCTCATCCGGACTTGTGGTACGCAAGCTATAAGTACCGGGCAAATCCAAAATAGTCACATCCGCATCGCCCAACCAAGCGGCAAGTTTTTTGTCCACGGTCACGCCAGAGTAATTGGCCACCTTGGCTTTGGCCCCAGTCAATGCATTAAAGGTCGCTGTTTTGCCGCTATTGGGCGCCCCGACCAGCGCCAACGTGATTGTCATTGCTATCCTCAACTTAACCGCTTATGCCTATAATAAGCTAGTAGCTTATCCACGGTCATCTTTACTTGATGAATCAATCTTTAACATGCCTAATCGCTGCTTATAACGTCATGACCCAATGATATATCGCCAATCAACGGCGAATCATTGGGTCAAAAAAAGCGTAGTCACCTGTAATCAGTAACTACGCTATTTTTGCATCAATCTATTATTAGCTATTATGAGGCATAGGGTTTAACAAGGTATGCGATGTATTTTAGCGCATTTACACCAAACAGTCAGTTAGACCAAGCAACCAATTAGACCAAGCGACACTGAATCTTGGCCAATTCATCACGACGCAAGCTAAATTGCGCGCCACCCGCTAACTGAACCGCAAACGGTGGGCGACCAAACAAGCCTTTAGCAACAATCTTAATCGCGGTATTTGGCAAGAAACCTAAGTCGTATAAACGGCGGCTTACCGTCAAATCTTCTTGACCAAACGCGGTATTATCAACGATTGCATCAATATAAGCGATTTTTTGTTTGGGTAACTGAAGCAAAGACAAACTTACAGGCTTATCAACACTGCTGCCTAGATGCGCTGTGTTATCATAGGTTACACGGGTAAATGCGTCATTGGTCACATCGCCCAACGCATCAAAACTTGTCATCATCTGCCTAATCCTATGTTAATCAGACGTTTATCAACGTCATGCCCTACACCAAACATCACTTATAAAGCAAATCACAAATAAAAATGAGAAAGATTCTCTTTTCGATGTAATTATTGTCCTAATTGCGTCAAAAATCAAGGCATGTCACAAAACTTTTTTATATCGTTTTAAACTAGGGTTATCATATAAAAGTTATCTTATAAAAATAGTGCCAGTTTAAGGGGCATTTTATAAAAAATGTCAGTTCGTTAAACGCGCTAAAACCCATTACTTACAAAAACCAAATAAATGTCACTAATATTTCATTTCGTTCAGCAAAAAACTTGCTACAATGAAAGTACTTTGCTTTAAACTTAACTATGTTTTTAGCCACTTTTTTATTCGCTATTAAGTAAGTTGATTGAGGATGTCCCTGAATCCGCTGAAATGGTCATTTATTTAGGGAATTTGTGTATGCCCAACAAGCAAACCGATAACAACCGCGAAACACCCCATTTGTCTGCCGAAAAAATCACCGAAACGCTTAAGCCATTGATGTCGCACACCGGACATGCGCACAATGCCCATGCCGATGATATTCCATTAAAAGAACTGGTGAAGCAATATGATAGTGTTGCGTTATTGCTGCAAGGCGGTGGCGCATTAGGGGCTTACCAAGCCGGGATTTATGAAGGGATTCACAAACAAGGCATTAAGATTGACCGTATCTCAGGTATCTCAATCGGTGCGCTAAACACAGCGATTATTGCAGGTAATCGCCCTGAAAATCGCTTGGCTGCGTTACAAGGATTCTGGAAAACCATCACCAATCGCAACTATACACCGGCAGGCGTGAATATCTATCGCCAGATGGCCACTCAGTTGGATCAGATGAGCAAACTCGATGCAGTTAGCCATTTTATGCCGTGGATTTTTGAAAATGGCTTTTTAAAGCAGCAGCTGCGTGTCATGGAATCAACCGCAGAAGCTTGGCAAACCATGTTAGAAGGACAGCGTGGCTTCTTTAAACCACGTTATTTGATGCCATTTGACGCAACCCCAAACCATTTAAGCTATTACACCACGGACAAGTTACGCGCAACCTTAGAGCAGTTTTGTGATTTGAAATTGGTCAACGACGTCAATCGGATGAAAGTATCGGTGTCTGCGGTCAATGTGCGTAATGGTAACTTTGCGATTTTTAGCAATGAAAATGAAGAATTACGCTATGACCACTTTATCGCCTCCGGTGCGTTACCACCGGGTTTCCCAGCCGTAGAGATTGACGGTGAGTATTACTGGGATGGTGGTATGGTATCCAACACGCCATTAAACGAAATCTTAAGCCATGAAGAACACCTAAAACAGCTAATTTTCCAAGTTGACTTGTGGAATGCGCGTGGCCAAGTACCAGAAAATATGATGGAAATTGACGAGCGTATCAAGGATATTCAGTATTCGAGCAAAACCCGTATGGTCACTGACTTTATGGCGCAAAAACTGCGTTATACGCGCTTGATCAAAGAATTGCTAGAAATCATTGAT
>CALJUC010000048.1 GCA_937975585.1 uncultured Moraxella sp.
CCGTACCTGGCACTCGTGTGCGCCCCACCATCATGGCCGGGTAGTCCAATAGCTGTACCGTTACTTTATGGTTTGGGTCTTTGCTTTCAGGGCCACTATTGGTCAAAAAGTAAAGCGTATCGCCATCACGCTTAAAGATGGTTGCTAAGTGGATTTGTTCATTAGCACGCTTGATATCAACAAAGCGCGATTGATTGATAACTTGGCGTGGCGATATCCCACCCATAAAAGACTTAGCCGCCTTTTGCACGTTTGCAACATAAAGCCCTAGCGTTGCGGCAGTTAAAGAGTTTTTAAGGCCGGCTTGGCGCGACAATGCGCGGTTTTTTACGGTATTACCTAAGGTAAAATCTAGCAACTCGCCCGCATCAACACCGTTACTATTCTTTGCTTGCTTGACCAGTTTTTGCAAGGTGGCATTGGTTAAGCGCTCACCGGTATGGATAGCCTCAGTGATACTTCTTTGGTATTGGTTATGCTCGCTAGCGTAACGGCCTTTGGTGGCTTGCTTGGTGGCTTGTATGCGGTATTCGCGGATTTGTGAGCGCGACATGCCCGCCATTAATCGGTCTTGGTCGCTTACGCCATCCTCGTTGGAAAATATTGCAGCATTGCCAGTTATCAGGTCGTTATCCATGTTTACCTCAGCGCGTCAACGGCTTGACCGCCAAATACCGCGTGTAGTTTTTTAAGGGCAAATAGCTGCGTTGGCGTCGGTAGCAATATTTCGCGCTCAGGCAATGGCTGCCATATCGTATTGGTGCCAGCGCACACCATTACGACATCGCCATCATCCCGGTTGCCATACACACGGTACGCTATTAGCGTAGGATCGTGAATTTCGTCACACCCCACTTGATAACGGATAACTTGCCCTGTTTGACCTTTTTTGGTGGATAGTGCTACTAGGTCACGAATGGCGTTGTGGTAGGTGTTAATCATTACTGACCATCCCGTAACACCGCCCAGTTTTCAAAGTCTGTAAATGGTCGCTGAATTGGGTTATTTACGTTATCGTAGCGGTCGGTGGTTGAGTTGTTTTTCACAACACTAATATCGCTACTTAATATGATTTGCAAAGGCGCAGCACCAACGAAATAAGATGTAGTGCTTGAGTTTTTAGCTACAATTGTCAGTGTTCTGGTATCGGCATTAAACGTTACAGTATTATACTTGGCAGCGGTGTTTCTGCCTTGAATAGCCGGGTCGCTTGAGAACATTGAATCCCAAATGATGGTATTGCCTTCGGTATCCCATCCTGTATTGATAAACAAATCGGTTGGGTCAATCGAGCTATCCAGTCGTAGTGTGATAGCCGTTAGATACTTGCTACCTGAACCAGATTTAACATCATAGCTAGTCACAGTGATACCGTTACTGCCTTGGGTTTTGATAACTTTTGGCTGACCAGTTGTTTGATTGACGCCTAATAAGAATACCGTTTCATTCGTGCCTTGTACTGTGTCATTGATAGTTGTGCTTGCAGTAATACGTTTTACTTTATTAATTACGACATCGGTATATCGCACGTCTACAGTAAGGTCTATATTGCCTGAGAAATAGCCAGAGTCCGGCGCTTGTAAGGCATAAACCATATTCTTGCCGTTCACCAATGAAGTAGGCTCAGCGGTATTCGCATCAATAAAATATTGAAGCTTACTGGTGCTAGCACTTCTTGTCGCTGTAACATTTATTAGTGAAATCGGATAATTACCACAGATGCCGCTTGCTTCAATCCATAGGTAAATATTATCGGTTTCACTAAAGCCGGTAACTTTATTCATACCCGTTACATCTGTTGTCCAATAAGTGTTAAAGGTCGGCGCAACATAGACATCGGGCAAACGTAACCACACCCCAGCGACAATAAACGGCTGAATATTATTGTGTGGCTTGCTGCCACCTTTGGCATCACTGGTCATTTTGCTGTCCGAAGATCGGAAGAGCG
>CALJUC010000049.1 GCA_937975585.1 uncultured Moraxella sp.
ATGTGATGGCAGGCGACCCAAACCCAAGTGTTACCGTCAGCTTACTGCATGAACTTGTTGACCACGGCGCAGACATCATCGAAGTAGGTTTGCCATTTTCCGACCCAATGGCGGACGGTGAAACCATTGCCTTGGCGGGCGAGCGCGCCATAGCCGCAGGTACTAGTACCCGCCAAGCGATTGATATGGTACGCGAGTTTCGTAAAAATAACCAACACACGCCTGTACTCGTCATGGGGTATCTTAACCCCGTTGAAATCATCGGCTATGACAAATTTATCGCCATGTGTGAAGACGCGGGTATTGATGGTGTATTGATGGTCGATTTACCACCGCAAGAAGCTGGTAGCTTTACCCAAAAACTTGCCAACAGCCACATGAATGAAATCTTCTTGCTTGCCCCGACCACCTTGCCAGCGCGCCGTGACGAAGTTTTAAAACATGGCAGTGGCTTTATTTACTATGTGTCGGTCAAAGGTGTGACGGGTTCAAAAGCATTAGATGCTGACGATGTCGGTCAGCACGTACAAGCGATTAAAGCCCAAACGGCGCTACCTGTGTGCGTGGGTTTTGGTATTCGTGATGGTGCATCTGCTAAGGCCGTGGGTCAAGACGCCGATGGCGTGATTGTGGGCAGTGAGTTGGTGAAAAACTTCGCCAATGTTGGCAATGATGAGCAACAAATTGCCCATGCCAAAAAACTTATCTTGGATAAAATGGATGAGTTACGCCAAGCGATTGATAGCCTGTAAGCGCGATAGTGGATGGAATTTACAAGAGTGCCAATGCTGAAAGCTTGGCATTTTTTTTCAAAATCAGTTAGCATAGGCGAAAGTTTTTGAGTTTATGCCTGTACACTGATTGGATTTCAGGCAATTTTTGACAAGATAGCTAATACATAGCAAACCAGATAGCTAGGGATTTACCATGACCACTGAAAATGCCGCCCCAAACGTTGAGAGCTTAGATACCACTTGGCTTGAACGTCCACTGCCGACAATTAAACCACGCGAAAAGCAAGTTTTATCTGCGGTAGAAACCGAACCATCAACGCGTTGCCCTGGCTGTAATTCCTTGATTACTAATACTGCGCTGATTTTCAATGCCTATGTGTGCCCACATTGTGACGAGCACTTGGGTATGACTGCCCGCACACGTTTGAACTGGTTCTTTGACCAAGTCAACCGCGAATTGGGTCAAGAGTTTCAAGCGGGTAACCCACTGAACTTCGTTGATAGTAAACCTTACCCAGTGCGTATGAGTGAAGCACAAGCCAAGACCGGTGAAAGCGAAGCTTTAATCGTCATGGAGGGGGCGTTACAAGGCCTAGATGTGGTCGCGTGTGCATTTGATTTCCAATTTATGGGCGGTTCGATGGGCTCAGTGGTTGGTGACCGCTTTGTGTTGGCGGGCGAGACTGCGTTAAAAGAGCGCAAGCCATTGGTGTGTTTTGCGGCATCGGGTGGTGCGCGTATGCAAGAAGGTTTGTTGTCATTGATGCAAATGGCGCGTACAGCGGCCGTGATTGAGCGTTTACGCCAAGCTGGTATTCCTTATATCGTGGTCTTGACCAACCCAGTATATGGCGGCGTAACGGCAAGTTTGGCAATGTTGGGCGATGTACACCTAGCTGAGCCAAAAGCCATGATTGGTTTTGCTGGTAAACGTGTGATTGAGCAAACGGTTCGTGAAGTGCTTGATGAACCATTCCAACGTGCTGAATTCTTAGCAGACCACGGTGTGGTTGACCAAGTGGTACATCGTCACCAATTAAAAGACACGATTTATCGTTTATTGGATAAATTGACCTTTTATAAATAATTGGCGTTTTTCTAGCGATACTTATCAGGCTCACGTAGGTAGTTACTTACGTGAGCCGATTTCTATATACTAATAAATAAATTTTATCATTTAAATTGGTTTTATCTCATGCAACAAAACGCCTTGCCTCAATCAAATACCGCGCCTACTATGAACAGCAATCTAAACGACTGGCTTAATTATATGCATGGTATCCACGTATCCGCGATTGATATGGGGCTTGAGCGTGTGATACCGGTATTTGAGCGACTTGGTATTAAGCAAACCCAAGCCTTTGTGTTTACGGTTGCTGGTACCAACGGTAAAGGCTCGACCATCGCTTTTATGCGGGCGATTTTGGAAGCGGCAGGCAAAAGCGTTCATGTTCATACCTCTCCGCATCTGGTGCGCTTCAATGAGCGGATCCGCCTGGCGGGCGAGCTGATCTCGGACGAGCGGTTGTCGGCGATCCTGGACAGGATCGAGGCGATCAGAGGCGTTCAGTTCACGGTGTTCGAAAGCACCACCGCCGCCGCCTTTGTCGCCAACCCCTTTGCCAGCGGGCCTGATGATGGCCTGATGTATCGCACCGGGGATATGGTTAGACGCCGCGGCGACGGCCTGATTGAATACAGCGGCCGGATTGATTCCCAGGTTAAGATCCGCGGTTACCGGATTGAGCTCTCCGAAATTGAAGGGGCGATGCTGGCCCAGCCGGGCATTAAGGAAACCGCCGTGACCGTCCTCGAACAAAGCGGTAACCAGTACATTATCGGCTACTACACCGGGCCGGAAGCGGCCATTGACCCCAAGGTCTGGCACCATCTGCTGTTGTCGCAGCTGCCCGAGTATATGATCCCGAC
>CALJUC010000050.1 GCA_937975585.1 uncultured Moraxella sp.
GGATGTGATTGTCACTGTACCACCATCAACAGACAATGTGCCAACGACAGTAACTGATATGAGTACGTTGGATAAACCGCGTGCCACGCCAAAGCCACTAGCAGATGACAACACGGCGTTGGACAATCCTTTGGTAAGCGGTGATGCGAGTAATCGAGTCACCATCGAGCCTGCAACACTTGCTAGTACTTATATTTTGCAGATAAATAGCTTTGATAATGCCAATGATGCCGACAAGCGCCGTGCCGAAGTATTAATGGCAGGCATCGATGCGCAGATTGTCAAACGCCGCTTGGCAGATGGTCAAACCGTGTATCAAGTGATTTCACGCGCCATGCCGACTTCTCAAATGGCCGCAGAGGCACAACGGCGTCTACAAAATAGCGGGATTGATTCACTGATCGTTGAGCAGCGTCATCAATAAATTTTTGACTAACTTATCGAAATAAAAAAAGCCGTATATTCAAATACGGCTTTTTTTATATATCGAGAATACGCTTATTTCTTACGGCTAAATTTGCGCTGTTTTTTATCTTGTAGCTCTTTAAGGGTACGTTCAATCTCTTCGCTGGTAAGCTGTGAAATCTGTTGTAAGATGTGCATTACATCCAAGTCTAAGATAAAGCGGGCGCTTTTGGCCATATTATCAATACGTTGGTCAAATTCAATCAAGCCAGTCGCCGATAAACGAATATAACCCAAACGCTCTAGCGCATCCAAGAAACTGCTAAATAGTGCGCGGTCAAAGAAGTCTGGCATATCGTCTTCATAAATCACGGATAAGCGCTGACCCAAGAGATAACCCAAGTCAATGACTTGCTCTTTGCTAAGCTTGCCTGAACCTTGTTGGCTAAGTAGCGCCAAAATCATAAAGTAACGCTCAAGGCTTTGCTCGACAGAGTTGGCAAGTACGCTTAGCTGTTGGTAGCTGCGTGTATTTGGTTCTGGTGTCGATAATACACGAACCCGCTCCGGCTGATGCGCCAAATCTGGGTCTTTTTCGACAATGATATGTTCTTCGATTAAGGTATTGATATGCTCAGTTAAGGTCTCGTCAAGGGTGCGACCTGGGTACTTTAAGAACAATTCCGCTTGTAAGAATGGGTACATGATACCGACAATTCGCTTGATATTATCCAACGTAATATTGCCATTACGCTCAATTAATGACGCACAGAGTGAGGCAATGATGTACACATGCAAGATATTGTTGCGGAAGTAACTAAGCAGCGGCGCTTGACCTTGAGCAATACGAATCAAGTCACCCAACACATGCGGCGTGCGTTCAATCAATTTTAGCTTAATGCCGTAATTGATAATCGACTGCGGTGATAGCGCCGTAATGGTTACATCTTCATCATACGGTAGCTTTTCAGCGATGCGCTTATACAGCGCTAACTGTTCAAGACAGGTGGTTTCATCCAATGCGCCATGCGGGGTGTCAAGCAATACCAAGGACAGTAATGACACTGGGTTTAGCACCGCTGAGCGATTGATACGCTGCATAATTTTGACGCTAAGATTGTCAATCATTTGGCTGACGTTGTCAGGCATGTCGCTGTCGGCGCGATCGCGCGGTAAGGATTCGGGTGCGACGTCAAATTTTTGCATAAAGTCCGCTAAGTAAAGCGGTTTACCAAAGCTGACATGGACATTGCCAAAGATACGTTCAATCTTGCGACTGGCTTTGAGTAGCCCTAATAGCGACTCGGATTCTTTAGGTTTACCTTTAAGCTCGCCAATATAAGTACCGCCTTCCATGATACGTTCGTAACCGATATAGGTCGGGATAAAGGCAATGGGTTTGCCTGATTGGCGTAGATGGCTTTGTACCGTCATCGCCAACATGCCTTTTTTCGGGGGTAGCAGTCGGCCTGAGCGTGAGCGGCCGCCTTCGATAAAGTACTCAATCGGGGTATTGCGCATCAGCATACTATGCACGTATTCGCGGAATACCGACGCATACAGTGGATTGCCCTTAAAACTACGACGCATAAAGAATGCACCGCCACTACGCAGGATTTGGCCTAGTACCGGGATATTCAGGTTATCACCCGCGGCAACATACGGCACGCGTAGACCGCGTTTAAAAATCACATACGACAGCAATAAATAGTCCATATGACTGCGATGACACGGCACATAGACGATTTCATACTGGCTAGCGGTTTCGCGGACACGCTCAAAGTGCTGTACCTCAACACCGTCGTATAACTGCGTCCATAACCAAGTCAAAAATCGGTCAAAAAAGCGCACCGTGGCGTGCGAGTAATCACTGGCAATCTCATTGAGGTAACCACGCGCCAATTTGCGGCTTTCACTTAAGCTACGGTTGTTTTCTTTACTGTCGATGTTGACCGCATGAGAGATGGCGGGCGAGTAGAGGAGTTTATCGACCACATTGCGTCGGTCTGATAAGTCAGGCCCTAAGATGGTTTCTTGCTGTCGGTCGAGATAATTGAGTAAGCGTTGTTGTACCCGCGCGGCAATGGCTTGTAGTGCATGGTCATTGTCCATTAGGGCAGTGCTGTTTGAGGTCTCGGTGGTGCTTGCGGCATTGGCGGCCGAGTTAACTTCCGATTTTAACAACTCACGCAAGTCTTTGGGTGGGTGAAACTGAACATAGGTATCGCGGCCTTTGACACCGATATTAAATAGCTGCTTGGTGATGCTTGGGTTTTGCCATTCATCCGCGGTGAGTAGGTTAAACAGTGAGTCTTCTTTTTCGGGTGAACGCCCCCACAAGATAGTGACGGGTACAAACTGAATTTGTAATTGCGGATGTTGTTTGACAGCCTCAATCAGACGCAATAAGCGTGGCGAATAGACCGCATCGTTACCTTGTTGGGCATCGCTATGGGTGGCGTTTTTGTGATGGTGTAAAAAAATCATCGCCGTGTTTTCGTCAATCGCATACGTTGGGCTGCTGACATTGGCGAGCGCTGCTGGTAGCTGCTGTTTTTGGGTTTCGCGGTCGATGAGTAAGCTATTGCTGCGCGAATATTCTTTTAGGACATAAAAAGTCAACGGCAAGTTGTCCGCGCTTGCATTATCATCAGGATTTGTAGGGACGGCGGGTACATCACCGATAACTTGTGACTTGACCGCAAGGCCCAAAAGGTTACCGGATAGTTTACGGTATAAACCCTTTAGCAACAGATTGGGTTTGCTATTTGTGCTTTTATTTTCCATAATCAGCCCAGCAAGGTTTTTGATAAGTTTGTTAGACAAGGGTGTTGAAAACAAGCTATCATGCCATAAAATACGAATTTTCTAAACCTTATACCACAAAAATTCTTGCATAATCACCACTGTGGTCGCTTTGATAACAAGAGAAAACTATGCAGCAATCCGTCCAACCAAATCTTGCCGAAACGTCTGATTCTGAATTGGTTGCCCAGTTACTTGAAACACTGACCTTAGTCCCATATGAGGAAGGCGTGTTCATTGGGCAAAGCCATGATTATGTAGGATCGCGCATTTTTGGTGGGCAAGTAGTGGCACAGGCGTTGATAGCGGCCAGTCATACGGTGGACAGTGCACGCGCCTGTCATTCATTACATGGCTATTTTTTGCGTGGCGGTGATATCAAAAAACCGGTATTTTATCGGGTAGAGCGTTTGCGTGATGGTCATAGCTTGTCGGCACGCCAAGTCACGGCAACCCAAATGGATAATGCCAACCAACCCAAAGTGATTTTTACCATGTTGGCGTCATTCGCGCCCTATGAACAAGGCTTAGAATACCAAGCGCCTATGCCGCAATATCCCGCCCCAGATATGCTGTTAACCGAGCAGCAGCTAAAAGACCAAGTAGTGGGCAAAATCCCTGATGCGCTCAAAGCGCGATTTATGCGTAAGCGCCATATCGAAATCAAACCAGTTGAGCCACGTGACCCGATTCATCCACAACCGATTACGCCTAAACAGGCCAACTGGTTACGTATTCCAAAGCTTGGCAATCAATCGATTCATATCCAACAAGCGTTAATGGCGTTCTCATCAGATTTTTATTTGGTGGGGACGGGGTTGATGTCGCATGGGGTAAGCTTTATGACCGAAGGACTACAGGCCGCCAGCATCGATCATAGTATGCACTTTCATCGTCCCTTCGACCTCAATGATTGGCTGCTGTACGACATGTGGAGTGACAACACCTCGAATGCGCGCGGCCTCAATCATGGCCAGTTTTGGCAAGATGGTAAGCTGATTGCCACGGTACAGCAAGAAGGCTTGATGCGATTGCGTTAAGTCACGCCGAATAGTGATATAGATAATAAACCTCAACCACCACAGCCATCATAAGTGTGAATTTATGCCAAATGTACAATTATTAGACCAAGCATTTATCCGTGACAGTATTCAACAAAACCCTGAACACCCGTTAGCCCAAGTTGGTGTGGTCTACCCACAGCATGTCGAATGGGGTGATATGGATGCCCTGCAGCACGTTAATAACGTGTTGTATTATGAATATGCCCAACGCGCACGTATTTTTTATCTCGAAAAACTAGACTTGTTTGATGAAACCACCTATACCGTGGTGGCTGCCTCATCGTGCCAGTATTTGCGCCCAGTGACCTATCCAGATACCTTATGGATTGGGATTCGTGCCAAACAAATTGGCAATACCAGCTTGACCCATGAATATGTATATTATAGTACGGTTCAGCAAGCGGTGGTTGCGACTGCCGAATCGGTGATTGTGTTTTTTGATGAAAGTGGCACGCAAAAACAGCCTATGACCGCGCTGCAGCGTCAGCAATTAGCAGACTTAGAAAGTCAGGCACAGTAACGATGGCTTGTTGCTAAAAAAACCAAACGGTAATCAACCGTTTGGTTTTTTTAACCATGAGACGCTCGCAAAACTTAGCCGTTTGGATTG
>CALJUC010000051.1 GCA_937975585.1 uncultured Moraxella sp.
TGTCACTAATACTTGATAAACCTATTTTATCGGCAACACGACTACGCATTTCATCGCGCAGATACAACATACCGCTATTGAAGCTATAGGAGTCATTAGGACGTGGTTGCAAATTAGCCATGATTTTTACCAAGTCCACGGTTCTACCGCCAATATCAATAACGATAAAACCAGTTTCTCTTGCTTCTATACCAAAATCTGTCTGAGCAAAGTTATTATCAGCTGTTATATCTACGGCAACACCATAACCCTCAGGTAATGTCTCAACGCCAACAACGCTATAAAACATATTAGGGGCAGCTGCGCTTCTTACTTGTGGTAAGCGATTAATATTATTATGTTTGGCTTCAATTAAGGTTTTATTTGTTTTTCCACTTTCTTTATCGAAATATTGGTTGGCTGGTAAACCTGCGGTGATAAATAACTTGCTATAAGGTACGCCTGCTTTTCGTAATGCTTGCGCTATCAAAGCGATATTTAAATCACTTATTGGATATTCTGCAAAACGCGTATCCATCGGTTCTTTAATAACTTTTCGTTCACCATCTACAAGGTAATGAACGGCATTGTTTCCTTTATGAATAGTAATGAGCATATTATTTAACTCATGCTCAGGCGCACTGGCCATATCACCGATACCCTCTTGTGCGACGCTCGGCATACGAAAACATACGATTTCTTTTTTTTCAGGTTCAAAATATGCGACTTTTATACCATCATGACCATCATCAATACCAACAGCTAAAACATTGTCCGTAAGACTGTTATTAGACATAAATTTATCCTATAAATTAATGAACATTAAAAACCAAAGGGGTTCGAGATATTTTTACTATTTTTATCTGTGCCAGTAATGGCTGTTCTGATTAATGCAAATGAGCAACGTAATGGCATTTTGAGTATATTTTCAAAGATAATGCAGTAAGCCCACATGCCAATCAAAACTACTAAAAAGAACCAAGACAAACTGCATAGCAGCAGCAGTGGAATTGTTAAAAAGGCAGCTACACCATTTAAACCAAATACATTTAGTTTATGGCTGGCTTGTGACCAATGACCATTCATAGATTTTCCTTTTATTAGTAAGAGTTAAGTTCTTCAATTTCTTCTTTGGATAGTTCTTCACTTTCTTCAACCAAGTGACGATAACTGGCTAAATTGATTTTCCCCTCCGCCAGTAGTTGTTTGCCTTGAGCTTCAAAACTAATCGCACCGAATTTGCCGTGTCGTATAATCATCTTAATTTTTCGTACCATGTCGTCAGGGTTCTTTGCATTTTTCTTTAGATAGTCTCTTAACGCTGGCGTGAATTTAAGAATCTCGCGTACCGCAAACATTTTGCCGTTAACATCCTCAATTAACTTTTGACTGATTAATATTCGTATGGTATCGGCAAGCTCTAAAGCTTTTTGTTGTTGGATGCTTTCAGGAAACAGGCTAATGAGACGTGGCAAGATTGCTGGGACATTACTAGCATGGGTAGTAGCAAAAGCTGGGTGACCCGTGTTTGATAATTCAATAGCAGCATCGACGGTACTAAAATCTCGTAACTCACCCACCATAACTGCATCCGGTGAGCGACGCATCGCAGAACGGTTGGCATCGTGAAAGGTAAGAATGTTTTGCCCAGGACCTATTGAACTTTGAATAACAACACTATGTTTGCTTCGACGGTTTATAGAGTCGTAATTGATCTCAATCGGGTCCTCATGGGTTAACAAGATACCTTTTATTAAAGTATCTTCTTCTGAGATATAGCGATAAATTGCTGCCAACGTTGTTGACTTACCTTCCCCTGTTGCTCCGGAAATAATGACAATGCCGTTAGGTACAATACAATCAAGTACAAGTTCTTTCGTCATACCTAATTCATAATAAGGTGTGGGTTCATCAGCCAACGGTCTTAAAATTACTGAAAATGAATTTTCATTAATTGCAGAAGCACAGCCAGTAATTTCATAACGGAAACGGCGACGTTTACTTTCTGCAAATTGTTTAGCTCGCTTTTCATAATCTTCATCGCTCACAATATTGCCATCGAGCATCTTAGCTTGACCGCTCAGGCATTTCCCTTCACTGATATTAATAAGGAAAGTCTTATTGCCTGTCAGTTTTCTTGCTATGTACTCGCATTCATGCTGCTGCATAATGCGATAAGTAATAGACTTTAATCCTCGACGTTTTTTCTTAACCAATACCGGATATCCAGGAATGATTAAGATATCGCTAATGTTATCTTGCTCTGCAATCTCAGTGAATAATAATTGCAGATGATTGTCATTACCTTCGTTTCCGAAAACCAATGGATCGACGTATTGGGTACGACGATCCAAGGCAGGAATTTCAGTTCCCGAAATTGAATCCGGTGCTTTTTGAACAATAACAGGTTTTTGTGGTTCAGCTTCTTTCTTCTTAATCGCAAAAGTTTCCATTATTGTTTTACACTATCCTCTTGTTTCACTTGATAAGTTACAGTGTTATTGATCACCAAGTTTTGCGTAGGGGCGTATGGGTTTTTGACATAATCAAGTGGTGATAAGCTAGGCTTGGGTGCAATATCTTCTTGCTTATTTACTTTTTCAAAAGTATTGCTGACCGTTTCACGACTATCACTCTTATTGCTTCCTATCGTCGGCAATGGTTTTATTACGTTTGCACTTTGATCAGGCAAACTTCGATTAATATAGCCATGCAAAAGAATAGTTTTGTCTACGCCTTTAGCAGTTGGCGTATTCATTACTGGTGTTGCAAAGGTGGGTGTGACTTGCTGGGCTGTATTATTGTTAGTACGGTATGACGTCTTGCTTTTTTTGCTAGTAGCTTTTGGCTTGATTTTTTTATTTAGTGCGCTATTGCTAACTGGCTGTGTATTAACTTCGCTTGGTGCAGTAGCAGATTGGTTATTAAACTCCAACCCTTTACTTACCTCGATAGTATTAAGCGGTGGGATAGATTGGTTGTTCTTATTAAAATCAGTTGGACGTGCGTTGACTATATTATTGCTATCAACGTTATTTGAATTAGCTAATGACTGTTCATTTTTTTGAGCAGCTGGTGCTTCATTAAGTACAATGCTTGTTCCGCCAGTTGGTTGTCTGACCACTACACCACTTTCATAAGAAGATAAAATTTCATTGGCACCCACTTGTTTAAATTGTGGTAGCGTGTCAATGCGTAATAATTTTTCGTCGATAGACCATTGAATGCCAGTGTTCTTATCATATAGGTTATAACTAGAAATGGCTGGCATGGTGATACGACCTTGCATGGCAAGCAAGTGGAATTTAATCATGCCGATATAATCGCGGTTAAGACGTTCGAGTTTCTGCTGTAATGCTATACCAGCTTCATTAACCCCGATGTTCCATCCATCTACCGTTGCCTTTTCCCAAACACGCTTTTCTTCTTCATTGCGTGGAGAAAGATCACCACCCATGAAAGAAATTTTATCGAAGGCATCCGCTTCATAATTTACATTTAAGTAGCTGCGCCAATTAGGTGTGGTACTTGAAAAGCTGGCTTGCTTCTCAATGTTGTAAACACGTTTAGTTAAACGAATTTGGTCAGTACCTTTTTGGCTATATAAATCATTGGCTTCACTGATAACTGGTGGTACAACTTTTCCTTGAATCATTAAAGCATTGAAATTATAAATTGCGTCCAACTGACGACTATCAGTTTGAATGATATTGTTGATCTGTTTATTGGTTGCAATCATTGCAGCTTTAATAGCAGATTGTCGGGCAAAATCTTCAATCAATTTTAAACGCATTTGCTGTTCAACTAGACCATTGCGACTTTTATCATTCATGTTTCTAGTTTGACTTTGAAAATGCAATAAGTCATAGATGTTATTGATATCTTGTTCATAGTTAATTGCTTGGCTATCAAAACTAGCTATTGAAGCTGCTACCAATAAGCCACCCTTTGCAAGGCTGTTTAATTTAAATGTCATTCTCATTTATTCAGCCCTTACTTATAGATTAATACAATAGTTTTATTTTGTTTGTCGATAGCAATATTGGCAGTTTGTTGAAGTTGGCTATCAACTGCAATCACAATATCCTCAGGCGTGGCATTGTAATCGGTAAAATTAACAGTTGGTAAATTGTCAGTGCGATACCCTTGCTCAAGGAAACGATAGCCATACTTAATCGCAATGGATTCTAAAATACCTTGTGGCTTACCTATATAATTCACACGAATTTTATCCTTTGAAAAATCTAAGTTATATGCCCCCAAGGTCTC
>CALJUC010000052.1 GCA_937975585.1 uncultured Moraxella sp.
AAGTGGTGCGTATATTATTGATTTTTTCATAAGCTGTCAAGCACTTTTTGCCAAAAAATAAAATTTAATCGCTAATAATAGGCATGCGTACTAAAATAAGCCAACTATAGCGTGATTTTTATTCTCATTTTGCCAGTATTGGGCAATAAAAATACTTGATAATAAAAAAGCCCTTTTCAATGAAAAGGGCTTTCGTATATGGCTCTCCAACCTGGGCTCGAACCAGGGACACACGGATTAACAGTCCGTTGCTCTACCGACTGAGCTATTGGAGAATAAGCGGTAGAATCTAGTTTAAACGTTGTGCCAGTAGCGCGATTGCGTTTAAGTGGTGCGTATTTTAGCAGAAAAAAAATACCTGTCAACACCCTGATTTAAAATTTAAATAAAATTTTTGAATTCCACTGTCGATTAGCCAAAATCCAATGTTTATATCGCTTGAATGTGGTCATCAACGATACTATGAAACAATAAGATAAGAATTTGAATGAATTTATGTATACTGGATTTTTAGGGCTGACTAGTTAAATTTCATACCTCGCTTATGATAAATATGTGATAATTTATGTTATCAATAAGCGTAAACAGTCATGGCAGCGCATCATTACATAAAGAGCAATAGGAACCTCTATGGCAAACTCACCACTTATTACGCCAGAACCAACCGCCGTTCCCTTACAAAATGAACTAACGATGTCTATTTTGATGACACCTGATTATGCTAACTTTACGGGCAATGTTCATGGTGGTGACTTGTTAAAGATGCTTGACCAAGTAGCTTATGCCTGCGCAAGCCGCTATAGTGGTGCTTATGTTGTCACCTTGTCAGTCGATCAAGTAATTTTTCGTGAACCTATCCATGTTGGTGAATTGGTAACGTTTTTGGCCAGTGTAAACTATGTCGGTAAAACGTCAATGGAAATCGGTATTCGTGTCCAAGCAGAAAATATCCAAGAACGTACCGTACGTCATACCAATAGCTGTTACTTTACCATGGTTGCTGTCGATAAAGAGGGTCACCCAACCACAGTACCGCCACTCGATATCAAAAATAATCTACAGGCTTGTCGCTTCGAGGCAGCAAAGTTGCGTAAAGAATTGCGTTTTAAACGCAATGCGATTCCACAGTGTAGCATTGATAGCCCTGTACCTAGCAGTAACTAACCGTCTTATTAATTAAAGGCTAACTAGGAGAGCATTGTTCATCGATTAAAAAAATCATAAAATGCTTGACATGGTTAAAAAAACACTTATAATACATGTCACTTTCTAGGGTCGTTAGCTCAGTTGGTAGAGCGTCTGCCTTACACGCAGAATGTCGGCGGTTCGAATCCGTCACGACCCACCATATTTTAGCTAGCTTTTATATTTGAATAACTTTAAAAGTTAGGCGAAAAAACCCCACTTAACATTAAGTGGGGTTTTTTATTATCTGTTTTTATGAACTAGCTGAAATATTAGCTATCGGTAGTGCAAGGACAGTACAGCCTTTAGCAAGTTGCAATGTTTAAGAAATTAAGGTTTAAGAAATTAAGCGAATTAAGGCGTGGGTGATGAAGCAACGCTAGTGGTTTCGGTAGTCGATGAATTACGCGTATCAATCTGTTGTTGATTGCGTTTTTTGATTTGATCAATTAATTGACTAATTTGGTCGTTGCTAGCATCCAATTCTTGGGTAAGCTGTGCGGCTTGCTTTTCTAAGTGATTGCTGGTATTACTTGTGATATTACTAGCAGGTTTGGTGGTTGTAGCGTGTGTTGCAGCTTGTTCCGCTTTAGTCTGTGCCAACGCAGGTACAGTTGGTTGCTGTGATGCACTTGCTGCCGCTGTTTTGCTAGCACTTTCGGTAGTCGCAGTAAATTTTGCCGTGGTTTCCTTGGCCGGTACATCTCGGGTGGTCAAAGCACGATCAGCCACAGGCGGCGTTTGTGGCGTAGTAACCACAGCCTGTGGGGTCGGTACCAACACTTGACGGCTGACGATTTGCTTCGCGACATAATTGGCCAATGGTCGTTTTGCATCACTTGCAGCCACACTTTCCACTAGTGCGGGCGTGACGGCACTTGCAGTGAGTGCAGGGGTCGTGACATTCAGTGCAGTTGAGGCAATCACACTGGCCGGTAGTTCTACCACTGAGGTGGCTACAGACGCATCTTGTGTACCATCTTTGGGGAGTTGCATCGCGATGGTATCCGTATGATTGGTATGTTGGTTATAGTACCAATACGCGATAAGACCACTTGCCACAATGACATGGAGCAATAGCGTAAACAGCCACGCCTTCGCCACTTCCTTCTTTTTTGCAGGGGCGGCAGGCATGCTCGTTTCTTGAACGCGCTCTTCGATTACTGGTGGTGGAATGGTCATTATCTTCATTAACCTATTAGCAACAAAGCAATAATTGACAGTGTATCATAGTTTACTTGATTTATCATATAATGCGATAAGTGTTAGCGAAAGAACTATTACTGGAAAATATTGTAGTGATATTGATAACAAATTGTAAATTGATTGGTTATTGTCCTGATACAGTGTGTATAAATCAAACTTGTACTGTCGATTATCTGAGAAATGATTGAATTATCACGTTTCAAATGCATCGAAAAATTTTTTGATAAAAACATTTGACACGGTTATAAATATCTATATAATACGCACCACGCCAAGCAAATGGCGACTGAATACCTTTTAACAGCTTTGCGCAGCGGTAGTTCAGTTGGTTAGAATACCGGCCTGTCACGCCGGGGGTCGCGGGT
>CALJUC010000053.1 GCA_937975585.1 uncultured Moraxella sp.
TTAAGGTATCAGATTTACAAGCGCAGCCGCCAGTGCAATCTCAGCAAGGCATTGGCAAGTTTAACGTGGCGGACTTGTTGAAAGGTGGGGCATGGTCAAGATGACCATACCTACTAATGGCGATTTACGCGTGATGATGTCCTGAATTCAACTGCCTGTATGATAAAGGCAACTGGTTTAGATGGTAAAATTTATCAGTCGTCTTATTTTGTGGTTTTTCATAAAGATATGAAAAACTCTAAAGGCGGTCGTAGTAGCATTGAATACGCTATTACAGTAACTATGGCTAAAGAATTAGCGATGCTCAAATTCGAGCATCGGTTGAAAATAAAGCGTTCCGAGTGATTAAAGGCGGTAATTTAAATTCCGTTAAACAAGGCACTTTTCGGAGTGTCTTTTTTGTTTTAGAGTTATTAAATTGTGGTATAATAGGCGGTAAGGCGTCAGAACCTTGTAAAACAGCGTTATCACAGCGTCAACGTGATTTTTTTATGTCATTAAATTGGCAAACTCTTACATACCTTGTATGTCGAGAGGGCGACAGCTATACAATACCTTAGGGAAAATCTGTCCGCCGTTCTGTTTTACGGTTCTGAACCTCTTGGCATACCCTTTTTGGGTATATCTAAATCAGAGAAAAAACAGGAGTTCCAGTCATGGACTTAGTTCAAAAATCATTCCCAGTAATACAACAACATGAAATTTTAGAGCAAGCGGTAAATGCTCGTGAATTGTATGAGTTTTTAGGCAGTAAGCGGCAATTCGCTAACTGGATTAAAGAAAGAATTGAAAGCTACGAATTTGTAGAAAATGTTGATTATGTAGTTTTTAACAATTTTGTTAAAAACCCAAAAGGCGGTCGTATTAGTATTGAGTGGAGTACACAGCTACAAAAACTCAACCGCAATAAAGAAAAGTTTGGGTGTGTTCATATGAACATCCCCTCGAAAGGCGGCAATCCAAGTCATAGACCTGCTAATTTTCTAAAAACCAAAGAAGTTAAAGATTTGATAGCAGAAATTGAGAGTAGCAATTATGATGCTACGATTCTAGCATCAAAAAATATTGCCGTAAAAATCATTCGTGGTCGTGGTAAAGAGCAGGGTACATACGTTTGCAAAGAGTTAGTGTATCGCTATGCCATGTGGATAAGTGCAAAATTCACATTGCTAGTTATTCGCACTTTCGATGCTATCGCTACAGGCAAAACGCTACAGCAACAATTTTTAATCGCTGACAAAGAGTTTAAGACAGCGACAGAAATCGCTAGCAATGCAGGATATACGCTGAATTATGTTGGTAAGAAGGTCAAGCCAGCTAAAAAGCGTATCCGTGATAACTTGCTTGAGAAGTTGCAAATAGCGTTACCATTCTTTGATGCTAAGGCGGTGTGAGATGGCTAAAACATTAACACAAGACGTATTTAAAGACGCGCCTGATTGGGTCGAGAGCGCGGCGGTTGATGAAGATGGTTATGTGTGGGGCTATGCAGTTGGTACATTATTTTTGAGTATTGATGATAATGGGGATAAATGGATTGCTAACTTTGGTAAATGTATGTGTCTAGGCAACGGCTACGACACAACCAACTGGCAGCACAGCGCGATTGACAGGGAGTGAATGAGATGGCTAAAACACCGTGGTCCAAAGTGACCACGGAACAAAAAAACATCTTGTCGAACAGTATAAAAATAGGTTGATTGCTAAGACGCCCACCTAAGTGAGCGTTTAATAATTAATATACTTTTACCCTGTCTTTTTCAGTGAATCGACATATTCCTCAAGCGATTTTGGCATGGTCTGGCGCTCATCAGCGGTAAAGTCACGCTTCTTGGCTTTATCAGTGGCCGACTTGGTAATCTTAGCTTTATCCATTTGATACTGCTTGTCGTTCTTCGCGTTCCACTTATCAATGTCCGCCATGACCTTATCTTGCGCAGCTTGGTCTTTGCTTGCCATGGCTTCGGCAAGTTTAACCGTAAAGTCGCCTTTGACATTTTCAATGAGCTTTTTATCCTGCCAGTTTGACATGGCTTCGCGCCCGCGCTGTGCATTAGATTTCGGGTTGAATTGCAGCGCCTTAGCCACCGCGTCACCTTGCGTCATATCCATGACCTTGCGGCCATTCTTATCACGCATTGAGCCAGTCGTGGCAATCTCATACGCTTGCACGCTATCGCGTATATAACGTGGCGCAGCCGTGACCATGGCATCTCTAAACTGCCCATTCATCATGAGCTTACCGGCGTCAAACATACTACCAATCCAATTTGCACCAACGCCTAGCGCTTCCGTGGCTTCTGTCTTTTGGTCCCCTGCCTTGCTTGGGTGTAGCAGCCCGGTGGCAGGTATAATGTTACCAGCCGATGAACGTCCATGGAAATCAATCGGTGATACGCTTGATAGCACACCGTAATTGAACATTTGGTAAAAATCATTACCCTGCTCTTTGCCAAACGTATCAATGAAAAACTCTTGCATTTTTCGGTCAGTGTTTAAGGCGTAGCCAAACTTAAAGGCAATGGTTTCAATGATATCTTTTAAATCATCTGCAGCTATCAAGCCTGCCGCACCAGCCAGCAACCATTGATATACCCATGCGGTTGCAAGCGCTTTGCCTTGTTTCTGTTGACCCATGCGAATTTGCTGCTCAATTAAGTTAATCGAGAACTGTTTATACATCATGATGACCGCACCAAACTTTGATGCAGCGCCGGTTGAGCGTGCCAGTCCAGAACGATTGCCTTTGTTATAGACGCCTTGGGTCTGCTGAATGGTTGTCACTGCAAAGTCATAGGCTGAATCAAAGCCTTTTGCTTTGAGTTTTGCTGCGCCTAGTTTGTGGGCAATCTCAAGCGCGGCGTACATGGTTGCGCGGCGGTTGATTGTTTCAGTGGCTTCACTGATATAGCCGGCAGCTTGTCCTACCATACCCAGCGCACCACTAGCCACACCTGCTTTACCACGTTCCAAACCTTGCAGTAGCCATACGTTTTGTGGGTCAAGGTGTCCTTCTTTGGTCATGCGGATATAGTCATCACGCATATAACTAGGGATTGTATCGACAAAATCTTTGGCATTTTTAGCAATGCCTAGCCCCTTGGCATCTTCAAGGACTTGTGACGCCATCGCTTTACGAATACCATTTAACACAGATTTATGAGCCCCAATCACCCCATCATATATGGTGAGCTGTGGGATGGTTTGGATAAATGGCTGCGCAATATTGAGTAAGCCAAACGCCGGTGAAAAACCCATATTCCAGTGGAACATCATTGAGCGAAACGACGCAAATTCTTCTTTCGGATTTTCCATATTCTCAAATAGGTTTTGCGCTTCGCCGCGTAAGTCGCCGTCCTTGATCGCTTGCTGCGCCTTTTGGATATCACCGTTATATAGCATCCGTGAGCTGTGGCGTGCATTACTCATCACAAACGCAGATAATACGCGCGGCAAGTCTTCACTAAACCCCGCCACCTTTTTACGATGGATTAGGCGTTTTAACGCGCTTTGCTGGGCAATCGCCACTTTTAAGTAGGCTTGGTTGGCTTCATCGCTGCTCAACCCCAACTCATTGGCAAACAACATGACCGTTTCGGGATTTAACCCTTTGTTGGTGAATTGCTGATAATCACCGGGATTGAGTACATTTTGATTAAAGGTCATACCGGCATAGTCTGGATTCTTTTTCAGATCATGCAGCGCCTTTTGTTGCTCT
>CALJUC010000054.1 GCA_937975585.1 uncultured Moraxella sp.
TACGCTATATCGCTGAACGTACCGAAATTGGTGAGAAAAAAGAAGCGATTTTTGGTGTGACCATTCCTGAAAAAACCGGTGCATTCTTGGCGTTTTGCCGCTCACTAAAAGGTCGCAATATCACTGAATTTAACTATCGCTATAATGCTAATGGCGATAAATCAGCGAATATCTTCGTCGGTATTGGCTTAAAAGAAGGCCAAAAAGAGCGCTTAGCCGTTTATAACTTGCTAACCGAATCAGGCTATCAAGTGGTTGATTTAACCGATGATGAAGTTGCCAAAACACACGTGCGTTACTTGATTGGTGGGCATGCAAGCTTACCGGATGAGCAACTGTTCCGCATTGAGTTCCCAGAACGTCCAAGTGCCTTGCTAAATTTCCTTGAAAAACTCGGCGCCAACTTTAATATCTCATTGTTCCACTACCGCAACCACGGTGCCGCTGAGGGTCGTATTTTAGCCGGCATTCAAATGGGTGAAAAAACCGCTGAGCAATTACAAAACACCTTGCAAGAAATCGGCTATGACTGTGAGAATATTACCGATAATATGGGCTATAAATTATTCTTGCAATAATAGTCCGTGTTTTAGTTTTAGCTATTTAAAAAACCATCGTGACACGATGGTTTTTTAAATAAGACTCAATGACAAACTGAAATCGCTTTAATCGTTGCTCAATAGATTTTTTAACTTATTTCTGCTAATCTCGACACAGATTTTGACCGCCTTCTTCAATAAAATATAAGAACAGTTCTCATGTCATCGAAAAAACGCTTTTTAAAACTCGCTGGGATGACCGCAAGTATCGCTGGACAAGCCGCCAAAAGCTCGTTCAAAACCTTAACAGGCTCAGAAGAACAACGCCAAAAAGCGCGTAGCGAGATGCTACAAAGCGTTGGGATTCAAATTGCTGACACCTTGGGCGAGATGAAAGGCGCGGTCATGAAAGTCGGACAAATCGCGTCACAATACAAAGACGTGTTTCCACCGGAAGTCGCCAAAGCCTTAGAAAAACTCCAAAAAGACGCGCCACCGATGCCATTTGCCGTGATTAAACGCCAAATCGAGCGCGAGCTTGGCAAGCCAATAAATGAATTATTTAGCCAATTTGACGAGCAGCCGTTTGCGGCCGCGTCCATTGGTCAAGTGCACAAAGCGGCACTATTAAGCGGTGAAGCCGTGGTGGTGAAAGTACAATACCCTGATATTGATACCAACATCGACAGTGACTTAAAACAAGTGCGACTAGCGCTCAAACTCACCGGTGTGCTGAACATGGATAAAGCACTCCAAGAGCAAATCTTCGCTGAAATCCGTGATAGCCTATACGATGAGTTAGACTACACCAAAGAAGCGCACAACTTGGTGATTTTTGCCAATTTTCATGCCGATGACCCAGGTCTAATTATCCCCAAAGTCTTTAACAGCCATTCCAGTAAACGCATCTTAACCCTATCACAAGAGTTGGGCGAGAAGCTGGAAGTCGCGACTACTTGGGATAACACAATTAAGCAAAAAATCGGTGAGCGGCTATTTCGCTTTAGTGCGGGGCAATTATTCAAACTTTATCGTTTGCACTGCGACCCCCACCCTGGCAACTTTGCGTTTCGCCCAGATGGCTCAGTAGTTGCTTATGACTTTGGCGGTATCAAGTCCTACAGTGCCGATGAAGTCGCCTTGTTTCACCGTTTTGCCCTACACGCGCTAAAAGGTGATGTCACAGCGCTTGAACAAGACTTGGTGACTGTGGGGGTAAAAAAAGACGCCGATGAAGCATTGCCACCAGAATTTTATCTTGATTGGTTACAGATTGGGCTAACGCCTTATGGCTTTACCCAGTTATTTGATTTATCTGAACATGAGGAATTTGATTTTGCTCATAGCCAAACCCATTTTGAGGTGATGAGTAAGGGCAAAGAGTCACTAAAATACTGGCAAAGCTTTCAACCCTCACCCATGACGATGATGCTAGATCGCACCATTTCAGGGCAGTATTGGAACTTGGTCAACTTGGGCGTGAAGATAGATTTAAGTCGTTTGATGAAAGACTATATCCACCTTGATAGCCTGCCTGAGTCGCAAAGCTATCTTAAATAAATCGTGGTTAGGTTTGCGTTAGACGTGTAAATCATAACCACAGCGGTCACAAAAATTTGCGCCACTGGCATGGCCAAATTTACCACAATTTGGACAGCTAATCGGTTGTAGCTGTGGGCGCATGGCTTTATTAAGTTCAGCCGTAAATAGCCCGGTCGGTACCGCAATAATCGAATAACCCATAATCATCACCAAGGATGCAATGGCTTGTCCAAGCGGCGTTTTTGGTGAAATATCGCCATAACCCACGGTGGTCATGGTCACAATCGCCCAATAGATGCTGACGGGGATACTAGTATAGCCGTTTTCTGCACCTTCAACCACATACACCACTGAGCCAAAAATCGTAACCAGTACCGCCACTGTCACGAAAAATACGATGATTTTTTGCTTGCTACTGCGCAGCGCCATCGCCAAAAAACCGGCCTGCTGCATATAATCTGCCATACGCAAAATGCGGAAAATACGCAAAATCCGTAAGAATCGCACCACCAACAGCGGCTGCACCCCCACTATAAAGAAACTCACATAAGTTGGAATAATCGATAAAAAGTCGACAATCCCATAAAAACTAAACATATAGCGCAAGCGATTGGGCGCAGCATAAAGACGCAAGAGATACTCAATGGTAAATAAAATGGTAAAAAACCACTCCATATAGTAAAACTCTTTTTCAAACTTCATATGAAATAAGAGCACACTATCGAGCATGACCACGGCCACACTGGTCAAAATCGCAATTAACAGTACAAGGTCAAATACCTTGCCCATGGACGTATCAGTACCATCAATTACCACATGCAGCGAATGGCGTAAACGGCTTAGGGCCAATGGTCGAGCGGCACGACGTTGTCTGATTTTTTTCATACACAATCTCAATAATCGCGTTAGTTTAGTGGCATTCGTCAGGTCATCACAACGTTAGCATCAAGCTAGGCGGTCTTTATCATATCAGTGGGCGACCAATCCGCCCAATCTGATTGATGGAACACACGAGTACCCATTCAAGCGAATTCTTTCACCCTATCATCTTTTGTTTTAGCACTACCATCTTAGGCTTGCGCTCGTTTATAATAAGGCATTTTAGCAAAATCGTCGCCATACTATCACGTTTACAAGAGGAAAAATACACATGGCCGGACATTCCAAATGGGCAAATATCAAACACCGTAAAGCCAAGCAAGATGCCGCAAAAGGCAAGGTTTTTACCAAAATCATTCGTGAAATCGTTTCTGCTGCCAAACAAGGCGAACCAGATCCAGCAAGCAATCCTCGTCTACGTGCAGCGGTTGAAAAAGCCTACTCAGTTAATATGACCAAAGATACGGTAAAACGTGCTATCGAACGCGGTGCGGGTGGCGGTGACAACGACAACGTTCAAGAAATCACCTATGAGGGCTATGGTATCGGTGGCGTGGCTGTCTTGGTCGAAACCATGACCGATAACCTAAACCGTACCGTAGGCGAAATTCGCCATGCCTTTAGCAAAAATGGTGGCAACCTAGGCACATCAGGCTCTGTGGAGTACCTATTTACCAAACGCGGTGAAATCACCTTTGACGATGTATCATTAGAAGACAAAGTCATGGAAATCGCGCTAGAAGCCGGTGCAAGCGATATCGAAAATGACGGTGAATCATTATTAGTGATTACCGAGCCTGACAGCTTTGGTATGGTAATGGACGCCCTTGAACAAGCGGGTCTAAAAACCGATAATGCAGAAGTGACCATGTCACCATCGACCACTGCCGATATCACTGACGTTGAAGATGCCAAAAAAATTCTAAAAATGATTGATATGCTCGAAGACTTAGACGATGTGCAGGATGTCTATACCAATGTAAACTTTAGCGATGACGTCATGGCACAGCTAGACGCTTAAGCTTACCGTATCTGACTGTTTATCATAGATTTAGGGGCAATTTGATTGCCCCTTTTTATTTGACGGTGATGTTAGCGTTTAATAATTGGCTTAACGGTGCGATTTGCCTGCATAAGTTGTTGATTAGGGTAGCGCGTCAAAAACACTCGATCAAAATTACTGTCATAATATAAACTCTTCTCAGACTCGAGTGCTAAGATACCGTTTTCCTGCTGCTCATTGGTATGAATCAGTAACCATAATTCATCAAGCTTACGTCGTTGCCGATAGTTATCCGCTTTAGACGCTTTTTTTATCATCACAGCATCAATATCTTGCTGGTCAATCACCGAATCTACCGGTAAATTTTCTGCCATTGTCATATCACTAACATAGGCACTGGGTAGCCATTTTTTGCCCAAGGCTAACCCAATATCTTGCCCCGCTCGCAGCCAGTTCGACAGCTTTGACGGTTCAGGCAGTACAGCGATATGCTGATTAATCTTTTGCTCTGATAAATAGTTGCCGTTTTTTAGGTGCAATTGGGTCGGGGTAAATCCACTAACCATCTGCAGTTGGGTCTGCCAATACCAACGCTTGAGCATCAAATGATCATTGCCCAATCGGTCACGCAGACGCGGTAAAGTGGTAAGCTCAATCCCCACCACATAGCTACCCTGCTTGCCATCAACATTCGTTGCAAAAATACACGTAAAATCGGCTTCCTTACCATCGTCTGAGCCTGAAATCGTCTTTTGGGGCAATAGTTGCAAGGTCGCCAAAAAATGGGTGAGATAAACCCATTCACGTTGACGTTTTAATTGCTGCTGCGACCGGCTTAACAGTCTAGGGGAATTTTTGGTCTGATTTTTGGTCTGATTTTTGGCCAAGTTTTGCGCGGTGCTTTGCGTTGATTTTTGCGTAGAATAATTGTTTGCCATAGCGATAATAGGTTTATAGTTATAATCATGGATATTTACGTTATCAGGTGAGTTTATCTGACAATAAATGGGCTTTCTATACGAGTTTTATTATCACCATCGCATTTTTCATTGTGGCTTGACCCATATGACTTAATGATAACGCTAATAAAAAATTACCATACAAATAAGTCAATCCTATGATAAAAGCTATGCTAAAGATTGACAAATAAGACAATTAAGAAGCGTAGCAAAATTTTGCCGTTTGGTTATTGATGTAATTTAGTGCCTTTTACTAGCAGATACCTAACAGATTTACGGTTGACGCTTAAATAATTACAAAAACACCTTGAAACTTTTGATAACGCTCCTATATAATCATTAGTTCACTTGGGGATGTTCTGGCTTCGACGCTGGTAATGAAACTCAATGATGCATGTCGAGT
>CALJUC010000055.1 GCA_937975585.1 uncultured Moraxella sp.
TTCGCGCCAAAGTGAAAATCCACACAAGTTGTTCTTGTGTTCGCTGTTATTTAGTCTATAACAACACCATCGTCTGATGTCGTAAGCTTAAAATTTTAATACGTTTCGTATCTAACTGTCAAGCTGTATTCTATATTTTTCTGAACTTCGTAACTTGTTACATCATTGTGTAAACTTCGCCGCTCAGTGGTGGCGTATTATACGCTTTTAATAATGGGTGTCAAGAGAGTTTTGCTGTTATTTTTATGATTAGTGATTAACGCTTATTTTTGTAATTAGATTATTATATAATTGATTTAAGGTTTTATAGAATATATTTTTATAAAATGTTTGCAAAACGCCTGGTCAAGGTCATGGTTTTTGTCGACTCACTTTTAAAGTATTTTGGTATATAATACTGACGGTGAAAGGCTAGCTTTTGCTTCCCTATGTTGACCATCATATATATGGTCTAGTTGAATACCTTAATATAGGTATAAGGGTATATTATGTCAGATGCGAATTTTCAAATACCGGTACATCAGATTGACGCAACCAAGAAGCGTGTACATCCTCGGTTCGTTACAGGGTTCTATCAAAATATCCGTGTATTTGTGATGTACTTTTCAATTTTACTGTTTGTCGCTTTACCTTGGTTACGTTGGGATGGACATCAGGCAATTCAATTTAACTTTAGTGGTGGCCAGATTGTATTATTTGGGGCAACCTTTCTACCACAAGACGTCTATTTCTTTGCATTCTTCTTTATCATTGCTGCTTTCTTACTCTTTATGGTGACTGTATACGCGGGTCGTGTATGGTGTGGATATGCCTGTCCACAAACCAGCTGGACACATATGTTTCAGTATGTGGAAAAATTGGTCATTGGTGATCGTAATAAGCAGTTTAAGCTCGATAAAGCGCCTTGGAATGCGGAAAAAATTCTTAAACGTAGTATTATTTATGTCATTTGGATTATCTTATCTTTAATTACCGCATTTACCTTTACCAGCTATGCCATTGGTACCGATTATCTGTATGGCAATTTCTTTAATTGGTCAACGTTAACTTGGGTCGCATTATTTATCTTTACCGCTGCAACATTTGCTAATGCTGCTTATATGCGTGAGCATTTTTGTATTCATATTTGTCCGTATGGTCGTTTTCAAAGTGTCATGTTTGATAAAGATACGTTGATTGTGTCGTATGACTACAAACGTGGTGAACCACGTGGCGCACAGAAAAAAGGTAAAGAGGACCCAAATCTTGGCGATTGTATTAACTGTTTGATGTGTGTACAAGTATGTCCGACAGGTATTGATATTCGTGATGGTCTGCAAGTTGAGTGTATTCAATGTGCCGCCTGTATTGATGCTTGTAATGAGATTATGGATAAGGTGAACAAGCCACGTGGCTTGATCCGTTACAACACCGAGCGTCAACTGGTTGAAGAGCAGCCAAGTAAATTATTACGTCCACGCTTATTTGCTTATTCAACCGTGATTATTGCGTTGATTGCAGGGGCAGTTTATGCCTTCTCTGCACGTATGCCGCTACAGATTGATGTGCGACGCGACCGTAATCAGTTATCATCAATTAATGCGCAAGGTTTGGTGGAAAACACTTATATCATTAAAGTGACCAATAAAACCCAACAACCGCACGAGTACGCAGTATCACTTGAGCCGAAACCTGGCTTAACCTTAGATAGTCGCTTTAAAACGATTCCATTAGAGGCTGGTGAAAGCTATGATATGCCTATCAGTGTACTCGGTGATCCAAAAGTCGTAACTGAAGATAAGACACCGATTAAGCTTAAAGTCGTTAGTGTTGATGATGGTGGCAAATACACCGCATTTAAAGAAAATGTCTTCACCACTGAAGAAGGTACGCCTTAAGCGTTAATCCCTGGCTTGTATTAAAGCAATCAACCGACTTGGGCAACCAGGTCGGTTTTTTTATCACTTGTTTTGCTAAGTTTTGGCCTAGGCTTTCTGTTATAATAATCCATTATTTTTGGTGATGGATGGTCTGACTGTGACAACTACTCAAACAAATATGACAACCAAATCAACCCCTTCCAAACTGTGGTATAAGAACTATATGGTTTGGATTTTTGTCATTGGTCTACCGATGTTTGTGGTCGTGGCCTGTATTTGGTTTGTGTTTTATTCGGTAAAAATTGAAGACTCGACCGTGCGCGATGACTGGTATATGGATGGCAAAACCCTGTATGCGGATGTATCAAAAGACAAACTCGCCCACGATATGGGCTTGACCGGTACTATGACGATTGCCGCTTCGGGGAATGTGGCGCTCACCTTAAATGTACCCACGCAAGATAAATTTAATCCACCCAATGAATTAATGGTTGAGATTTCTCATGCCACCCAAAACGCGAAAGACCGCGATTTTGCTGTCAAAAAACTTGCTGATGGCCGTTATGGTGGTCAAGTGAAGTTAGATCCAACGATGGGTAAATATTATATCATCGTTCACGACCCAGCCAATTCTTGGCGTTTACGTACGGTAGAAAAACTACCAACGACAACAACTATTAACTTTAAGCCTCTGACCGCCTTTGATCAATCAACCAAATAGTTAGATATTTTGTAGCAATAGAAAGGGCAAGCTTATTATCGCTTGCCCTTTTTTAATGGTATGCCTTGAACATCTGATTATGCAGATGCTAACTGCTGCCAAATACCGATTTGCCCTTCATGTAACTTTGGCACACCCCCTAAGCTACGCCAAGGCATGGTCGTACCGTGAAAATCACTACCAATCGATACCCCAAGTCCATGCTCTTTAATCACCCGATCAATCATGTGACGCGTTGATGGTGGTTCGTTGCTCGCTGGCAATTCAATCGCATCGCCACCGGCATTGGCAAAGTCAGCAATCAGTTTGCGTACTTTATTTGCGGTTAAATTATAGCGCGTGGCATGTGCCAGTGATGCCTTACCACCGCAATCGTGGATTAAGGTCACACAATCTTTCAAAGTCAAACCGTCTAACGCAACATAACAAGACTTATGGTCAGCCAAATAGCCAGTAAAGGCCTTTTGCACATCGCTGACCAAACCTTTATCTGCCATCACCTTGGCAATATGCGTGCGTCCCACAGCTTGCGCATTACCGCCCGCTTGTTCTAGCACCGCTTGCCAAATATCGTCTAATGCTAGCTTAAAGGTGTTGGCGACCTTTTCACACATGGCATAACCCCGTGTTTCACGATTGGCTTGAATGGCCGACAGACGCGCATTCATCTTGGTCATATCAGTGAACCCATAACCCAATACATGAATAACGCGTTCGGCTTGGGCAGGTTTTTTGCTATAACCACCGACCACGCGATGGCGACAACTAATCTCCACACCATGAATCAACGTCATACCAAGCTCAGTCGCGGCTTGCTGTGCTTCTTCAATACCGAGTACCGTGTCATGGTCGGTCAATGAGATCGGAAGAGCGTCGTGTAGGGAAAGAGTGTCTTCGCCTGTGTAG
>CALJUC010000056.1 GCA_937975585.1 uncultured Moraxella sp.
ACTCTTGACCTCACGATTATGAGTCGTGCGCTCTAACCAGCTGAGCTACATCGCCCTTTCAGGACAGTTAGTGTCCGTCTTGTGGTGGCATATTATGCGTATTTCACCCCTACTCGTCAAGGGTAAAAATCATTTTTTTGCACTTTTTTTGCATTTTTTTATTTAATCACAGATTTTTATAGTTTTAATAAAAAATTGTCCTAAGTTTTGCCACCTTTTATGATAGCCAGACAAAAACTTGTTTTTATTCGGTAGATATGACTTGAAATTTCCCCTAGATTTCCCATAATAACAGAACATCATGATGAATCATCGCTATCTTCTGTCATCTGTTTTTCATATTGGCCACCCACACTAGACGTTAAATCAGTAGGGACTAGGCAAGACATACTTGCCACACTCACCAATTAAAACATACAACGCGATAAAAGGAACATCACTTGAGCGATACCATTAGCCGAACCATTGATTTATCTCATCTTTCTACTCAACAACTTAAAACACTGCTTGGTGAATATAATAATCACATCAAATATTTAGAACATCGCCTTGGCATTCATATCCACCAACATAAAACCAACTTTGTGCTGTCCGGTGATTTTGAGCCGGTTGAGCGTGGCGAGCGTATCTTGACGCTACTTGCTGACGAGGTTGAAACACGCGATCTTATCACCCCAGAGGATTTACATATTTTGGTACAGACCAGTTTTAAACGTGAAGATGATCAAACCCCTGCGCCTGTTGCTGCGCCAACCAAGGCTGTTCAAGACGACCAGAACGACAGCAGCGATTATACCCCGATTAGCTTACGCACACGTAAAGGAAAAATCATTCCTCGCGGCTACAACCAACAGCAATATGTCAAAAAAATCTTAACCTCTGACGTGTCATTTGGCGTTGGCCCTGCCGGTACTGGTAAAACTTACTTGGCGGTCGCCTGTGCGGTGGATATGCTTGAGCGTAATGAAATTGAGCGTATTTTGCTGGTGCGTCCTGCGGTCGAAGCCGGTGAAAAACTGGGCTTTTTGCCGGGTGATTTGACCCAAAAAATCGACCCGTATCTACGCCCACTTTATGATGCTTTATATGAAATGCTTGGCTTTGAAAAAGTCGGCAAAATGCTTGAGCGTCAGATTATCGAAGTTGCCCCACTTGCCTACATGCGTGGTCGTACCTTGAATAACTCGTTTGTCATCTTGGATGAGGCGCAAAACACCACCCCTGAACAGATGAAAATGTTCTTAACCCGTTTGGGCTTTGGTTCACGCGCGGTGATTACGGGTGATATGTCACAGGTAGACTTACCGCGTGGCACGCAGTCTGGCTTACGTCAGGCATTGCAGATTTTGACCCCGATTGATGAAATTCATATCACCTACTTTGATAGTAAAGACGTGGTACGTCATCAGTTGGTACAAAAAATCGTCCAAGCCTATGACATCTTTGACGAAGAACAAGAAGCGGAAAAACTTGCGAAAAAACAAGCGCGCCTTGCTGAAGAAGCGGAAAAACTGGCGCAGCAACAAGCGTTGCACCAAGCCGAGCAAAATGCCCTACTGAGTAAAATCGCAGGTACATTGACCAGTGGTAAACCTGAACCATCGACTGGGGAATAATGGTGAGCGATTTAACCCCTAATGAGGTAAAGCCAACGGTGGTGATTAGCTTTAGCGATGCGTTGCTTGAGCAGTCGGACTTTGCCGCGATTGAGCCCTTTTATCAAGCCGAGCAACTTGTGACCATCGTGTCACAAGTTTTGGTATTTTTGGCAGCACATCAAGATATTGCCCTACCGGAGCGTTTGGCTGATGCCTTATTTGCCAAGCCTAGCGAAGTCGAAGTCTATATCACTGAGCCAGTGGAAGCGCGTGAGATTAACTTAGAAGCGCGCAACAAGGACTATGCGACCAACATCTTATCCTACCCCAGTGAATTGCCTGAAGCGGTGATAGCGTTATTGCCAAGCTTGTCATTGGGCGAGTTGGTGATTTGCCATGAGGTGGTGGCCAAGCAAGCCGAGGAACAAGGAAAGACGGTAAACGCACACCTTACCCATCTATTAGTACATGGTGTCTTGCATTTGCTTGGCTTTGACCATGAGCTTGGACAAGCCGAGCAAGATGAGATGGAGAGTATCGAAATTGCGGTACTTGCCAAATTGGGTATTGATAACCCATACCTCACGGACTAGACTTGTCTTTATCACGCCGACCTTTCATTAAGTGAAATTTGACATGCCAACTGTGATTAAATCCGAATATGTGATTAGCAAGATGGACTGCCCATCTGAAGTCTCGCTAATTCGGATGCAGTTGGCACCGCTTGACGACATCATCGATTTGGCGTTTGATGTGCCCAATCGTAAGTTATGGGTGACTCAGCAAGCAGCATCCGATATAGCCGATTTTAAACCGATTGTATTACCCTTGACCCAAGCACTAGACGAACTCAATCTTGGCAGTCAATGGCAGCATAGCGATATCGTGACACCAACCGATGCGTCTGGTGGTATAACCACAACCAATGTGTCCGACACCCAAGCGGCTCAGCAACAACAACGCACCTTGCTATGGTGGGTACTGGCGATTAATGCTGAGTTTTTTGTACTGGAGTTGTTGGTCGGTTGGTTTGCTAATTCGATGGGTGTGATTGCCGATAGTTTGGACATGCTCGCTGACAGCTTAGTGTACGGGATGAGTTTGTTCGTGGTTGGTGCCGCAGCGATACAGCAAAAACGCGTTGCCCGTTATGCCGGTTGGTTGCAGTTGCTATTGGCAGGTTTGGGCTTTTTTGAGGTCATTCGCCGGTTTATCAACCATGAAACCTTGCCTGACCCGTGGCTGATGATTGGCGTATCGTTACTCGCGCTAATTGGCAATGCAACATGTCTATATTTATTGCAAAAAACCGCCAAACCGACTCAGGCACCGGATGCTGCTCCTAGCAATATGACAACGAATGACGCTGCGCCCGCACATTTAACCGCCAGTATGATCTTTACTTCCAATGATATTATTGTCAATCTAGGGGTCATAGTGGCTGCGTTATTGGTGTGGTGGCTCGGCTCACCACTACCGGATTTGCTGATTGGTGGCTTGGTGTTTATACTGGTACTTCGCGGCGCAATTCGTATTTTGGCCTTGGGTAAATAATTTTCTCAATGGCTGTACTTTGATTAATATGATACTTACATGAAATCTACTACTCACTTTAGCTCACCGATTGGCATCATCTATGCCGGTGGCACGTTTGGCAGCTATGGTCAACCATTGGCTAGTCTACATTCGGATACGTTTTTACCACTTTTGACGAAGATTTTGGATAGTCATTTTGCTAGTTATCCCAACCACGCTGAACAGCCGGTTGATTGGCAGATTTTGCCCAATACCGTGGTCAAAGATAGCAGTCAGTTAACCCCAGCTGACTTTGCCGAATTTTATCAGTTGATTGTGACGGCGATGCAAAGCGGTCTACGCCAGTTTGTGCTAATTACTGGCACAGATACGTTAAGTTATTTAGCGGCATTTTTGGCCGAGGCGTTTGCCAGCTCAAATACCTGTATCATCGTTACGGGTGCTATGCAGCCTTTATTGGATAGTAGCGTGTTAACCGACTATGTGGTCAATCCAAACAGCGATGCCACACAAAACCTATTTGACGCCTGTAAACTCGCCCGCCATGGCGAGGCCGGTGTGCGAGTGACATTTTCTGGTGAAAATTGGCCCGCGCAAACCGTACAAAAAATCCATAGCCATGATATGCTAGCCTTTGTCGGTCATCATCGAGCGGGTTACCCGGCCAATAGCTATACCGACAAAATGACGACAACGCAACACGCGCATTGGCTTGCCGACAAAGTGGAAGCGTTAAGTATGGTTCAACAAGCCTTGGCACAGGCAAAAATTGCCACGCTATACTTGACACCGATGTCGGGTGAGCAGTTAGCCTTACAATTACAAGTGCTGCTCGCAACACAGCCGGACGCCATTATTATCCTAGGTTTTGGTGCAGGTAACGTGCCAGAATCAACAGACGTCAAACAACAACTTAAACAGGCCAAAGCACAAGGTTGTTTGGTGGCGATTAGCACCCAAAGCGCGTATGGTGGAGTTAGCGCAAGCTACCAAGCTGGTGCTTGGCTCACGGAGTGTGATGTACTCACCACGGGGCGTTTGACCGTACCGGCAATTTTTGCCCGTCTGCTATGGCTTACGGCCAATTATGAGGCGCCTAGCCGACGTCGCCAACGCTGGAATCACGTCCTCAAAGACACCTATACCGTTGCCTAATTTTTAAAAAGATTGATTGTTTTATGACAGAAACCCTGCAAACGTATGCCATCGGCATCGAATTTATTGGTACGCAATACCGTGGTTGGCAACGTCAACAAGAGGTTGGCAGTATTCAAGAGCATCTTGAAGCCGTGTTTAGCAAAATCGCCAATGAGCCGATTGAAGTGATTGCCGCGGGTCGTACCGATGCTGGTGTCCATGCGTCAAACATGATTGCCCACTTTACCACCCATGCGAATCGTGAGCCGTATAACTGGTTACGCGCTAGTAATAGCCTATTACCACCTGATATCGCAGTGCGTTGGCTTGTGCCGATGCCAAGCGATTTTCACGCCCGTTTTAAGGCGATTGCGCGCCGTTATCGTTATGTGACGCTTAACCAACCCTATCGTCCAGCAATTTTGAACGGTCAAGTGACCCACGAATATGCCAAGCTTGATATCGCTGCCATGCAGCAAGCGGTCAAAAGCCTAGTCGGCACTCATAACTTTACCAGCTTTCGCGCCTCCGCCTGTCAGTCAAACCAGCCGGTACGCAATGTACATTTTGCCAACTTAGTCACACATGGCGACTTATTGGTGCTAGATATCCAAGCTGATGGTTTTTTACATCATATGGTACGCAATATCATGGGTAGTTTGTTTGCCATTGGGCGTGGTGAACAATCTGTTGATTGGTTAACGGCGCTATTATTGGCAGAAAATCGCAACCTTGCCGCACCAACGGCTTCGGCAGATGGACTTTACTTTATCAATGCCCTCTATCCTGAAAAATTTCAGCAATTACTGCCACAAGTGCGTTTATCTCCGGTTTGGTTAACCTTACCCGACTAACGCTTTCACAATGCGTTATCCTATAGGCGTCCGATTAAAAAGTTGCGATTGGCAGGCTAGAAGCGTATAATACAACGTTAAATTTTTATTTTTTCTTAATTAAAAGGCTATTATGGCAAAGAAAGATGATGTAATCGAATTTGAAGGCGAAGTGGTCGACACCTTGCCAAATACCCTATTTAAAGTGCGCCTAGAAAATGGCCACGAAATCATTGCCCATATCTCTGGCAAAATGCGTAAAAACTACATTCGTATTTTGACGGGTGACAAAGTTAAGGTTGAAATGACCCCTTATGACTTGTCAAAAGGCCGTATTACTTATCGCGGTCGTTAATATTTAGCGCAGTTACTAGCGTCATATAGATATTTCGCGTATTGATTAAATGCATATGACAAAATTCTGCTTTCTTACTTAATAAAAACTTATTTAATAAAAAAACCATAACATTTGTTGTTATGGTTTTTTTATGCATAAATAAAAGATACAATACAAGTCAATATAGAAAACTCATCAGTTAGCAATTTTCTACTAAGATTGTAATACATGGGTTGCTAAACTGTATCAACTTAATTATTCTAAGGCTTATGACCTAACGCACGATAGGATAGGTTTTGCCTTAATGGTATTTTTATAGACCTCAATGGCAAAAACTCATTCCATACGGATTATTATCGTGGTTAGTTATCGCTAGCCAACGCTAAACTAAGCCTCGCTTATCAACTGTTGGATGGATTTTGGTTAATTTAAGTCTATGTAAAAGGGAGAATTTCATGTCTTTTAAATTCCGTTCACTCGCTGTTGCTATTGCAGCCATCTCATCAGCTGTCGCGGCCAATGCTGCCGGTCTTGACCGCTCGACCCAACCAAGCTGGGCATTTACCCAAGACGGTACATTTGCTTATATTGAGCACATCACCATTGACCCAGATGTCTCAGGTAAAGATAACGCTGAATTTCCGCCAAAAAAAGACTCGTTCACGCCTGGTCGGGACGTACCAAATATGGCTCAAGATTATAATTTTCTTAACTTCGGTGCCAAAGCCGATGTCAATGATCGAGTAAGTATTGGAGCATTCTTTGACCAACCTTGGGGCGCTGATGTTCAATATACTGGAACAAATGACTTTGTGGGCGCACCGACGACTGTCATTGCCGGCACCAACGTTGAAATTGAAAGTCAAAACTTTACTGGCCTTATCGGTGTTAAGTTAGGTCAGAATAAAAACATTCAGGTGTATGGCGGCCCTGTTTTACAAAAGATTAATGGTGAAATACATCTACGTGGAGATGCTTATCAACAAGTTTCTGGTTATGATGCAAATATTCCAAGCAATACCGATTATGGTTGGATGGCAGGCGTTGCCTACAGTAAACCCGAGATTGCACTCAAAGCGTCATTAACTTATCGCTCAGAAATTGACCATGATCTCGATATAGGTGAGAGCTTACCTGCCGCTGGTATTAAGCAAACCAATAAAGTGACGGTTACCACACCAAAATCAGTTAACTTAGACTTCCAGACGGGTATTAACCCAACTACGTTGTTAACGGCTAAAGCGCGTTGGGTACCTTGGAGCGATTTTGCCCTCAAACCAAAAGTCTATGGTGATTTGAGTGGTACTAACCTAGTGTCTTATGATGATGATGCTTGGACTGCTGAATTAGGCTTAGGTAAAAAGTTAAGCGATAAATGGGCGGTATCAGGCGCGGTTGGTTGGGATAGTGGTGCAGGTAATCCTGTAACCTCATTAGGTCCTGTTGAAGGTAACTGGAATGTCGGTTTAGGTGCAAAATACAACCTAACGCCAGAATGGGCCGTGTCAGGTGGTGTTAAATACTTAATGTTTGGCGATGCCAAAGCCAAAATCCCTACCGGTGCATTGGTCGGTGACTTTAACGACAATGATGGTTGGGTATACGGCTTACGCCTTTCTTACCAAAAGAAATAATCCAAGATTGCTATAACAAAAAACCCATCACAATGATGGGTTTTTTTATTCGTTAATTTTAGAACCATTTTAACTAATCAATTAAAATATACTCAATTAATCGCGTGGCGTCAGTTTTAAGCCTAACATATCGAGTAAGGCGGCCATACTGGCAGAAATGGTGATATTCGGATTGGTTACCACACCAAGGTAACGCTGTAGCTCAAGTGGCTTGTCCATATTAACCGGCTGCAAATCTTGGTTAATCAAAGTCTGTGGCAGCACTGACCAACCCAAACCAACGGATACCAACATACGAATCGATTCAAGTGGATTGGTACTCATTGTCGCATAAGGCTTAAGATTATGCTTGGCAAACTCTGCCAATGTGATTTGACTGGTAAAGGTGTTAGCGGCCGGTAAAATCGCCGGATAATTAGCCAATTGCTCTAGCGTCACATTCATTTTTTGCGCGAGTGGCGATAAAGTGCCAGTAACAAAGTATAACGGATCTGACCAGAGCATATGATAGTTTAAGCGTTTGTCATGCGTCGGTGGTAAGGTCAAAAATGCCAGTGACAAATCGCCATCTAACACCGCTTTATGGGCTTGTTCAGAGTCCACGAAATGCACTTCAAGTTGCACCGATGGATAGCTTTGGATAAATTGCTTGAGCACTGCCGGCAGATGGTGTAAGCCAATATGATGACTGGTACCAATGACCAATTTACCCGATACCGTTTGTTGGCGGTTTTTTAAGTTAATTTTTAAGTTGTCATAGTCGTCGAGCCAACGCTTAGCGTGCGGCATCAAATCATGTGCCGCTTGGGTTGGGATAATGCCACGGCCAACGGTGTCAAACAACGTAACGTCAAACTCATCCTCTAAGTTTTTGATACGCTTACTCACCGCAGGTTGGGTAATAAATAGCTTATCGGCTGCTTGCGAGATGCTGCCTGTTTGCATGACAGCCACAAAAGTATTAAGATTGGTGGTATTCATCAAATTTCTCCGATTTTTGGCATAAATAAAAGTTTTCCCGACCTTAAAATATATTAAATATTATTATATGAATTGTTTATTTCAAACTCAAGCAATTTCATTCACGTTTAAACATTCCAAAAGTTTATATAACAAATAAAAATCATCAATTAAAAT
>CALJUC010000057.1 GCA_937975585.1 uncultured Moraxella sp.
CTTATCGAGTACGACTGTGGCATCGAAACCGAGATTGAGAAATTTCAAGACAATCCAAGCGCGGACGAGGTAAGACCGCTGTTGGACAAATACAACAAGCAAGACCGCGCCGACCATTTGGTCGAGCATAACACCTTAGCGCTAGGCGTTGGGCGTTATCTTATTATCAAACCTATTGATAAACAACGAGGTTGATATGCCACAACGCATCGAGGCTTTTAAACAATCGTTGCTTGACGTCTATACCAGTGGGTCAACCGTTCTGGCATCCGCCGCGTCAACAATTGCATTAAGCGAACAGCTTTCGCGGCAGCGGCCGTTTTTAGACCTATCGCTACCGCTTTGGCTATTGTACCTAATCATTATCGGATGGGCATTTTTTGGGGCGCTTGTCACGCTATGGGCTGATCTTATGAAGCATGACAGCTTGCCCAAAAAGTTATTTAACTTATTCATCGGTTTTATGGCCGGCGTCATGGGTGCGTTTGTCATCTTGCCTAACTTCACCACTGCACCAACACACGGCTTAATGATGTTTACGGCCACTATTTTTGGCTTTACAGGCACGATTTTACTTAGAAACTTGGCCGAAGCGTTATCAAGCGATGAGTTTAAAAAACTATTTAGCCAGGGCTTAATTGGTTTGATAGCCACTGTTTTCGATACGTTAAAAGGCTTGATACCGTCTTTTTTAAACAAAAAAGGGGGTGACAAGTGATTATCTTGGACTTGTTGCAACAAAGTTGGTGGATTCATTTAAACCGCGCTATGCCGTTTTTTGCGCTAGCCATAAGCGGTCTTGTCATTCTGTCTGACAGGTATTGCACCAAAGACAAAATCACCTCGACCATGTATGCGGCTATCATCATTATGTGGTCATGGCTGATTTGGGCGGATTGGGGCAGCGTGGTGTTCAGTCCGTCGCCGCAGACCGTATTTGCCCGATTTACCCTACTGTTTATCCTAAGTATTCAAGTGTTTAAAACCCGCCACAACACCAAGCGCATGAATGACTTAGAGGCGGAAAATACCACTCTCAAAGCATTATTAGAATCAAAAGGTATTCATTATGACAAACAAAGAATTTTTTGATTGGTTGCGCTCAATGCAAGATGACAAGCGCTTGAGCCAAGGCGATGTTGACGCGGCCAACGCACTACTAGCCGCCGTCGACCCAAAGACCTTACAAGGCTACTTGATTGAGCTAAACAACTGGCAGTCTAGCACTAACAATACTGGCAAAATGTCATTGTCAGCGACCGGCGCAAATATGATAAAGCAGTTTGAGGCATTCAGGTCTAAGCCATATTTGGATGCGGTTAAAGTCTGGACTATTGGTTATGGCAATACTTACTACCCAGACGGCCGCAAAGTATCGCCAAATGATAAGCCTTTAACCGAGGCCGAAGCTACCAAGCTTAAAACCGATATCATCAATAAAGATTTTGCGCCCAAAATCAACTTGCTATTGGCTCATGAAATCGCCCAGGGCAATGTTAATCAAAATATGTTTGACGCGATTATATCGCTGGCATACAACATTGGCACCAACGCATTTGCCAAATCAAGCGTGCTAAGAAACCTAAAAGCTGGCAACAAGCAAGCAGCCGCCGATTCGTTTTTAGCCTGGAACAAGGCCGGTGGCAAGATACTAAAAGGCTTAGTTAACCGCCGACAAGCCGAGCGTAAATTATTCTTGTCTTAGCTAGTTTGGATGGCCGTACAAGACAGCCAAGCAAGCGGAACACACGACAAAGCAGACACCAAAACTACCGCACAATAAACCCATTACTTCACTGTTAATGGGTTTATTTTTTATGGATATTGTTGCGCGCATTAAAGCCTACCCCGGCTATAAAGATTTATTGGTCAAAATTCAAAGTCAGGTGGCGAATGACGCTGATTTTGAGGCATTTGTTGCTTTACACCGCGACTTGTTTGGCGAAACACTGGTGTTTCATCAATTATCCAACGGCGATGGGCGGGATTTATCCGCCAACGGCCTGACCACTCCTGAAAATCCGTCTAATAACAGCGACAATGAAGCCAACACAGGCCAAGCCCATGCACCGGATGACGCAAAAATCTATGGGGATACCGTGGTTTATAACACCGCACAAAAAATCCTACTGGTGCAACGCCAATCAACCGATTATTTCATGCCTAACAAGTGGTGGATTCCGGGCGGCAAAATCGAGTTCAAAGAAACCCATGCCGATGGCGCAAGCCGTGAATTGTTTGAGGAAGTGGGTATCAAGGCCAGTGCATCCAAACTAAAATTCTTGGAAGCCAAAAAATTGGCCAATGGCGGCACGTCTTATCGCTATGCGCTTGAAGTTGACAGCGAGCCAACCGTTCGACTACAGTCTGATGAATTGCAAAACTTTGCATGGGTAGGCGCTGAGGATATCCCAAAATACAATTTGTTGGGTGATGCCGATGAATTGGCCGCCTTGATTAGCTTGATTGACAACCCGCCCGCCATCCTTTCGCCGATTGCGACACGCCCGCAATTACCACGCACCAAAACCACGCGCCAACGCGCCAATAACGAACTGCGCAGGATCCTCGCTCCACAGAACGATGTCCACACGCTCGCCCGCGAGCTCGTTGGTCACCGCATTGACGCGCGTGCCGCGCACACCAACGCACGTACCGATCGGATCGACACGCTTATCGTGGCTCAGCACAGCAATCTTGGCACGGCTGCCCGGGTCACGCGCGCAGTTCTTGATCTCCAGCAGACCCTGCTCGATCTCGGGAACTTCGTTGCGGAACAGCTCGATCATGAACTCTGGCGCCGCACGCGACAAGATGATGGGCGCGCCGCGCAGCGTGAGATCCACCTCCATGATCATGGCGCGCACGCGGTCGCCATTGCGCAGGTTTTCCTTGGGGATCATCTCGCCACGGCGCAGGCGGCCCTCGACACGGCCGGACTCGACGATGAGGTCGCCCTTGTCCATGCGCTTGACCGTACCGGTAAAGATCTTCTCGCCACGGCTCATGAAGTCGCTCAGCAGCATCTCACGCTCGGCGTCGCGGATCTTCTGCAGGATGACCTGCTTGGCCGCCATGGCGCCGATGCGGCCGATGGGCACGGATTCGACACCTTCTTCGATGTACTCGCCCACCTCGATGTCTGCCACGCGCTCGCGGGCGTCCATCAGCAGCTCTTCAGCATCGGGGTTTTGCAGGCCGGCATCATCAGGCACCACCAGCCAGCGGCGGAAAGTCTCGTAGTTGCCGCTGTCAC
>CALJUC010000058.1 GCA_937975585.1 uncultured Moraxella sp.
GAGTTCAGACGTGTGCTCTTCCGATCTAGCCTAGCCTTTGATTTCGATTACTATATGGTAGACGAAGCGGGTGCAGTGGGTGATGCGGCATTTCGTGAACGTAGTGAGCAGATATTAAAAGCGCGTCGTGAGCAATCAGGATTTTTGATGGTGTCCCATAATTTGGGTGAAATTGAACGTAACTGTGATATTGGCATTGTTCTTATGAACCAAACTGCCAAGGTTTTCCACGATACAAAAGAAGCGGTCGAGGTATATAAAGCACATGTCAGTCAGTCTAAAAAATAAACATGTATTAAATCGAGTTAAGCAAGGACTGCTATTCTTGCTATTGGTGATTGTACCTTGGTTACTTATTGTGTTTTATACCCTAACTATGGCGCACCCACGCTATACCAGTGAGGCACAAGTGGTCGTTAAGCAAACGACCGATAACAATATGGCTTCGGGCACTGGGCTTGTAGCATTATTAGGTGGCGTGAGTACCAGCGTTGAAGATTCCAATTATCTAACCCAGTATATTTTGTCACTTGACATGGTGAAACGCTTAGACCCTCAGTTTAAGTTCAAGCAAAATTACTACATTGATGGTAGTGACCCCGTTAATGAATTAGACCCAGACGCGACTCAAGAAGAAGTGTTTGAATACTTTAAAAAACGGGTAAAAGTCGAGCTTGACCAAACCACGCATATTTTAACGATTTCAACGGAAGGGTTTAAACCCGAATATGCGTTGGTTCTAAATCGTGCGTTATTGCAACAAAGTGAGTTATTCGTCAATGCGATTTCACAGCAAATGGCCAAAGACCAAATTGCGTTCGCGGAGCAACAATTAACCACGGCAACGCAAGAGCTGAATCAAGCCAAAGCAGATTTACTCAATTACCAAAATAAAAACGAAATCCTTGATCCTGAAATCACGGCAAAAGCACTGAATAGTTTGATCGCAGGTCTTGAAGCCAATTTAAGCAGCCTGCGCACCGAAGAGCGTCAGTTGCTAAGTTATTTGAATCCAGATGCGCCTCAAGTCGTTTCATTACGTAGTCAAATTCGAGCCTTAGAAACCCAAATCGCGCAAGAACGTGCCAAGCTAACCTCACCTAGCAATAATAAATTAAATACCAAAGCCGTTCAGTTTGAACAAATTAAAGCCAATGTCGCATTTGCTGAAGAAAAGTATAAACTTGCGCTTACATCGGCTGAAAAGGCACGCTATGATGCGTCACGTAAGATGAAAAACCTCATTGTGATTTCATCGCCATTCAAAGCTGAAGAAGCCAGTTACCCAAGAACAGGCTATATTATTGGCATTTCATTGGTGTTCTTGCTGATATTCTATGGTTTTGTGCAATTGGTCTTAGCAATTATTCGTGACCATAAAGACTAACTGATGGTCAACGAATTGATTATTTATTGATTTACCACCTTACGAGAACCATTAAGGTAACCTTAATGACAGCATGGGCAACACCTATGAAAAAATCTACTCCATTCGTCTTAAGCAGTTTAGTACTTGCCTTGAGCTTATCTCAAGTAAGCCACGCCGCCTCCCTAAATGATTATGGAACAGCTATTAGTAATTCCAATAATAGCTATAGCAATGATGATGCGACTGCGTTAGATATGGCCACCCAAGCCACGAATTTAACCAGTGCCAATTTTGAACAGCAATCCACAGCGAGTAAACAGGCGATTGAATCAGCGAGTTTACCGACCAATGCGATTGTCACCACCTCGGGTAACTACCAGGCGGTTCCTGATAACTCTCGTATGTTTGGCGCTCAGCTATTCCGAGGCGCATTTGCCAGCACATCAGGCAGTAACTTTAACAGTAGCTATATCATCAATGCCGGTGATAATATTCAACTGCGTATGTGGGGTGCGTATCAATTTGCCTCGACCATGACGGTGGATCCGCAAGGTAATATTTTTATTCCAAATGTTGGCCCTGTGCATGTTGCGGGTGTGCGCAATGGCAACTTACAGAACGTGGTGAAATCTGCTGTTAGTCGAATTTATCGTGCCAATGTTGGGGTTTACGCGTCATTACAAGAAGCGCTACCAGTGCGTGTATTTGTCACAGGTTTTGTCAATCAACCCGGCTATTACTCAGGCGTAGCAGCTGATTCAGTACTGTCATATCTTGATCGCGCGGGCGGTGTCGACCCGAATCGTGGTAGCTATATTGATATCCAAATTCGTCGTCACGGCCAATTAGTCCAACAAGTCAATTTGTACAAATTTTTGTTAGCCGGTCAACTAGAGCCGTTCTCTTTCCAAGATGGCGATGTGATTACTGTCGCACCGCAGAAAAAGACCTTTAGTATCGAAGGCGAAGTGCAAAATCCGTATATTTTCGAATTTGACGTGGATAACTTAACCGTGGGTGATATTTTAGATATCGCCAATCCGACGGCCAATGCCACCAATATTAGTGTTACTCGTGGGGTAGATCGCGCATTACGTAGTGAGTATTACACCATCGATGCGGCAAAAAATCTGAAGGTGAATAATGGCGATAAATTTGTGGTCACTTCAGACCGCTATGCCGCTACCATTGGCGTGCAGATTAAAGGCGCGCATGTCGGTAATGGTGTTGTGGTATTACCACAGGGTTCAACGTTAAAAGATGTCGTTAAGCAAATTCGTCCAAGTAGCACCGCTAATTTATATGCGCTAAAAATCTATCGTCAATCAGTCGCTGAGCAGCAACAACGTAATATCAATACCTCACTTGATCGCTTGCAAGAAATGGCCCTTGCCAATCAGTCAGTGACCAAAGACGAAGCTGCCTTACGTCAAATTGATGCTCAACTGATTGAGCGATTTATCACCAAAGCGCGTCAAATCAAACCGACAGGTATGGTCGTTGTATTACCGGATTCTTGGCAAGATGTTATCTTGCAACAAGGCGACATTATTGAAGTCCCAGAGCAGACCTCTGTGGTAACGGTTAATGGTGAAGTACGTTTCCAAAATGCGCTAACCTATAACCCGAATATGACGGTCGGCCAATACGTGGCAAAGTCTGGCGGCTTTAACACCAACGCCAACAAAAAAGAAATTATCGTGATTCGTCCAAATGGTGAGAATATCATCGTTAATAGTGACTACCGTGTCCAACAAGGTGATCAAGTAATGGTACTACCTGAGGTTCGTACTAAGAAAGTGGAAATTACCCGCAGTATCTCACAAATCCTGTATCAAATTGCGATTGCGACCAGTGTGATTATTGGTCTGTAATGGATAGTGAGGTATTGACTTCTTCCCCTCCCTAAAGTGAGGGGATTCCTGCTCCCAGACGGTCAAGCCCGACCGCAAGAATGTTCTTACTGGCATTGATATCTCTATCAT
>CALJUC010000059.1 GCA_937975585.1 uncultured Moraxella sp.
AATACAATCGCTTCGGTTTGTGGGTCGTCTTGAAGCAATTTTAATGCATCGATTTGGTTCATACCTGGAATTGGGTCACCACCGATACCGATACAGGTTGATTGACCAAAGCCAAGTTTAGTGGTTTGGGCAACCGCTTCATACGTCAATGTACCAGAACGTGAGATGATACCGACTTTACCTTCTTGGTGAATGTGACCTGGCATGATACCGATTTTGCATTTACCTGGGCTGATCACGCCTGGACAGTTTGGACCCACCATACGGATGATTTCTTCGCCCTTGGCTTGTAGGTCAGCGTTGACGTTTTCTAGGTAACGTTTGGCTTTTAGCATATCTAGGGTAGGTACGCCTTCGGTGATGACCACAATCAATTTTACGCCAGAGTTAATCGCTTCAACGATTGAGTCCAATACAAATGGTGCTGGTACAAAGATAACAGAGGCATTAGCACCCGTTGCTTTTACTGCTTCATTCATGGTATCGAATACTGGACGATCAAGGTGGGTTGTACCGCCTTTACCTGGAGTCACACCGCCAACGATGTTGGTACCATAAGCAATTGATTGCTCTGAGTGTAGAGTACCGTTTTTACCTGTGAAACCTTGCACTAATACTTTAGTGTCTTTTCCAACTAATACGCTCATTGTTTTTCCTTTTACTTTTTATGTTTGATTTAAACGATTAACCAGTAGGGCACATAGCCCTACTCACTCATACCTATAATTTCTTAATTAGGCATTATTAACCGCATCAACAATTTTTTGACCGGCTTCAGAAAGACCTTCAGCAGGAATTAATTTAAGACCTGAATCACGTAGGATTTGTGCACCTTTTTCAGCGTTGTTACCTTCAAGGCGAACAACCACAGGTACAGTAACGTTGACTTCTTTCACCGCTTCGATAATCGCTTCGGCAATCATGTCACAACGTACGATACCACCAAAGATGTTGATGAGTACGCCTTGGACTGATTTGTCTTCAAGAATCAATTTGAACGCTTCAACCACACGTTCTTTGGTCGCACCGCCGCCTACGTCTAGGAAGTTAGCAGGTTGACCGCCGTATAGTTTGATGATGTCCATGGTTGCCATCGCAAGACCGGCACCATTCACCATACAGCCGATGTTACCTTCAAGTGCAACATAGTTTAGGTCAAATTCTGAGGCTTTTAATTCACGCTCATTTTCTTGTGATTTGTCACGTTGTTCAGCGACTTTTGGCAGGCGATAAAGCGCATTTGAGTCGATGCCGATTTTGGCGTCAACACAGGCTAATTCGCCAGATTTACGAACCGCTAATGGATTGATTTCAAATAAAGCAAAGTCATTTTCAATAAAGGCTTTATACGCCCCTGTCATTAATTTGGCAAATTCGTTGATTTGTTTGTCTTTTAGACCCAGTTTGAAAGCGACTTCACGAGCTTGGCAAGGTTGTAAGCCCACTAGTGGGTCAACCTCTACTTTCAAGATTTTTTCTGGGGTTTCTTCGGCAACTTTTTCAATTTCTACACCACCTTCAGTTGACGCCATGAATACCACACGACGGGCTGAACGGTCTACGACTGCACCTAAATACAATTCAGTTGCGATTGGATACATGTCTTCGGCGATAAGTACGCTGTTAACAGGTTGACCGTTGGCGTCAGTTTGGTAAGTTACCAAGTTTTTACCAATTAATTCTTCAGCAATTTGTTTGGCTTCTTCACGCGTTTTAGCGATCTTTACGCCGCCCGCTTTACCACGGCCACCCGCATGTACTTGTGCTTTAACAACCACAGCACCTGCATTGCCTGCCATTTTGTCAAATGCAGCAGCTGCTTCGTCGCCATTGGTGGCAATGATACCTTCTTGTACAGGCAAGCCGTAGCTTTTTAGTAGTTCCTTGGCTTGATACTCATGTAAATTCATAGGTTTTATCCTTTAACTTATTTACTTTCTAACAATGATTATCATCAACAAACGTGCGGTTGGTTATGCCCGCCGCACGTTTAGGTGATGCACTTACATACAAAATTACTTACGTTTACGTTGAATAGCGTGGATTGCTCGGCCATCCGCTGATAGTACGGCTTCATGTACCGCCTCAGAGATCGTTGGGTGAGCAAACGTCATTAACTGTAAATCTTCAATGCTTGATACAAATTCCATCGCGATCATACCTTGATGGACGATATCACCCGCGCCTGCACATACCGCATGCATACCTAATAGACGATCAGTTTTGGCATCCGCAACGACTTTAATAAAGCCTTGACCTTCGCCAGCCGCAAGTGCACGGCCATTCGCTGCTAAGCTAAATTGACCTGCTTTTACTTCATAGCCTTGGGCTTTGGCTTGTTCTTCACTTAAACCAACCCATGCAATCTCTGGGTGGGTATAGATGACGCTAATAATGGTGTCGTAATTTACCTGAACTTTTTCACCATGAATACGTTCAACCGCCATCATACCTTCTTCCATGGCTTTGTGCGCAAGCATTGGGCCACGTACCAAGTCACCGATTGCGTATACGCCCTCTAGATTGGTTTGGCAGTAATCATTAACCGCCACTAGACCACGATCCGTCAATTCAACGCCCGAGTTTTCACCCAATAGGTTTTCTTTGTATGCACGACGTCCAACACAAACGATTAGTTTGTCGAACGTTTCTTCTGTGGTCGCACCTTTGGCTTCTGACGTAACAACAACTTTGCCGTCTTTCACTTGCGCATTGGTTACTTTGGTATCAACACGGATATCTAAGCCTTGTTGTTTTAGCAATTTAGCGGCTTCTTTGCTTACTGCTTTATCAGCAACCGCTAAGAATTCTGGCATTGCTTCGTACACAACAACTTCAGCACCTAGACGACGCCATACTGAGCCTAACTCAAGACCGATAACACCGGCACCAATGACACCCAAACGTGCTGGTACTTGTTGGAATTCCAATGCGCCGGTTGAATCAACGATATATTCGTTATCAATTGGGGCAACTGGGATATCGATTGGCACTGAGCCTGCGGCTAAGATAACGTTTTTAGCGGTTAAAGTGACCGCTTCGCCACCGTCTAATGGGGCAAATTGTACTTGTTTTTCAGCACCTTTACCGTCTAGTAAAGTGCCTGTACCTTGCAACCAATCAGCGCCATTACCTTTTAATAATGCCGCCACACCACCCGTTAATTGTTTAACGATACCGTCTTTACGGGCAAGCATTTTGCTGATGTCAATCGCGACATCACCTGTGGTAATACCGTGGTCAGCAAGGTCGTGCTTGGTCGCTTCATAGCGGTGTGAGCTATCTAACAGCGCTTTCGATGGGATACAACCAACGTTTAGACAAGTACCACCTAACGCTGGCTCGCCCTTGTTAATACGTTTTTCGATACAAGCAACGCTCATGCCTAATTGACCGGCACGAATAGCTGCTTCATAACCGCCTGGTCCACCACCGATGATGATCAAGTCATAGCTGTTTTTCATAATTTTCACCATTATCTATTTTTGATTCTGTCTATAATTTGGCAAAACCTGTATGACACATTGCATACAGGTTTTTTAGGGTTATAGGTCAAGCAACAACATGGCTGGGTTTTCAACCAATTCTTTGATGGTTACCAAGAATTGTACGGCTTCTTTGCCATCAATTAGACGATGGTCGTAAGAGAGTGCCAAGTACATCATCGGTAGAATCACCACTTCGCCATTCACCGCCATTGGACGCTCTTTGGTGGCGTGCATACCCAGGATAGCAGTTTGTGGTGGGTTGATGATTGGGGTAGACATCAATGACCCAAATACACCACCGTTAGTGATAGTGAATGTACCGCCAGTCATATCTTCGATGCCTAATTTGCCTTCACGGGCTTTACCAGCATATTCACCGATACTACGCTCTACGTCAGCCATGCTCATTTGGTCAGTGTCACGTAATACGGGTACAACTAGACCACGGTCAGATGATACTGCAACACCTACGTCATAGTAGCCATGGTATACGATGTCGTTACCGTCGATTGATGCGTTAACCGCTGGGAAACGTTTCAAGGCTTCAGTGGCTGCTTTAACAAAGATTGACATGAAGCCAAGTTTTACGCCATGACGTTTTTCAAAGCGGTCTTTGAATTCTGAACGCAACTCCATGATCGGTTTCATGTTAACTTCGTTGAACGTCGTTAACATTGCAGTTTCTTGGGTAGCAGCTAATAGACGCTCTGCAACGCGTTGACGTAAACGAGTCATTGGTACGCGTTTTTCAGCGCGTTGGCCAACTGCCGTGGCTACCACTTGGCCATTGTCAGCTTTGATTGCTGAGTTAGCTTTTAGCGTTGGGTTAGCCATGTCTTCTTTGGTCACACGACCACCACGACCTGAACCTTGTACGTCTGCTGGGTTAACGCCAGTCGTGTTTGCTGCTTTACGTACCGCTGGTGCTTGATCTTTATAGTCAGCTTCAGATTTTGCTTGTACTGGTGCAGAAACTGATTCTGGTGCGATAGTGGTACCTTTATCGGCTTCAGCTTCACTTAGGCTTCCAGCTTGTGCCGCAGGTGCTGCTTCAGCAACCGCGCCTTCAGTTAATTCACCGATTACTTCAGCTGATAATACAGTGTCGTCTACATTTTTAACGATTTTGGTCAATACACCGTCAGCTTGGGCAACAACTTCAAGTACCACTTTATCAGTTTCGATTTCTGCTAAAACCGCATCACGAGTAACTTGGTCACCTTCGTTAAAGTTCCACGCTACGATAGTACCGTCAGCGACTGACTCTGGGAATACGGGGGCTTTAATTTCTGCCATTTGCAATTCTCCTATGAATTTTTTAAATTTGGCAATGTCAATTATTCAATAAAATTTGGTTTGTCACGCAATGGTTATAAAGCATCGATTTATGTCAGGTTACGATAAAGAAGCATTGGACAGCAAATTCACCGTCCAATGCTTTATCTTCATTACTCGCTAATACCTAACGCATCATTGACCACTTTCTTCTGCTGTTCAGCATGCATTTGCATCGAACCTGCAGCCGGTGCGGCTGATGATGGGCGCGCAACCGGCTCAAGCAAGTAAGCATTGGTTGGACGTGCTTTACCGCTTGCTTTTGGTGGTGCAATTAGGCGGAACATATGTGGTGCTAGGTAGTACCAAGCGCCTTGGTTACGTGGCTCTTCTTGTGCCCAAACAATTTCTTCAAGGTTCGGATACTGAGCGACTTCTTCAAGGATACGTGCTTCTGGCAGTGGGTATAGCTGTTCGATACGAACGATTGCTACATTCTCTAAGCCCGCTTCACGGCGTTTTTCAAGCAAGTCGTAATATACTTTACCACCACAAAGCACCAAACGCGTCACTTTGCTGTTATCTAGTTGATCGATCTCACTGATAACGGTTTCAAATTTACCTTCTGCCAAATCTTCTAGATTTGATACCGCCAATTTGTGGCGTAGCAAGCTCTTCGGTGACATGACGATTAATGGCTTACGTGCTGGGCGAACCACTTGACGACGTAACGCATGGTAAATCTGTGCCGGTGTTGTTGGGGTAATTACTTGCATGTTGTCTTCAGCACATAGCTGTAAGTAACGCTCTAGACGTGCTGATGAGTGCTCTGGACCCTGACCTTCATAGCCGTGTGGCAATAGCATGGTTAGACCACATAGGCGCTGCCATTTGGTTTCACCACTTGAGATAAACTGGTCAATCACCACTTGCGCACCGTTAGCGAAGTCACCGAACTGGGCTTCCCAAATAACCAATGCATTAGGTACAGTTGTCGCATAGCCGTATTCGAATGCCAGTACCGCTTCTTCTGATAGCAATGAGTTAAAGGTATCAAAGCGGGCCTGGCTTTCGCTCATGTTAGCCAGTGGCACATACATGCTACCGTCTTTCATGTTGTAGAGTTCAGAGTGGCGATGTGAGAAAGTACCACGACCCACGTCTTCACCAGTGATACGCACTGGGAAACCTTCGTCCACCAAGCTTGCGTATGCCAATGTTTCAGCAGCACCCCAGTTTAGTGGCTCTTGACCGGTTTGCATCAATTGGCGTTGTTCAACAACTTTACTTACTTGACGTTGTAACTCATAGCCTTCTGGCATTTGGGCCATACGTTCGCCATAGGCTTTTAACTTGTTAATATCAACGCGGGTATCCCAGTTGTCTTCAAGTTTATGGCCTAAGTATGGTGTCCAGTCAACGTACAGTGATTTGTTTGGTTGCATGACCAATGAGCTAGCAACGTACTCACCTTTGTCCAGTGACTCACGGTATTCATCTTCCATCGCTGCTGATTCTTCTTTGGTGATTACACCTTCAGCAATCAATTTACGCGCGTACAATTCACGAGTACTTGGCAATTTTTTGATGATTGAGTACATCAATGGTTGGGTGGCAGATGGCTCATCCGCTTCGTTATGGCCATTACGGCGATAACAATACATGTCAATCACGATATCTTTGTGGAACTTACGACGGTAGTCATGTGCCAATTGTGAAATAAAGATTACCGCTTCTGGGTCATCGCCATTCACGTGGAAGATTGGCGCGTGTACCATTTTAGCGATATCAGTACAGTACTCAGTTGAACGCGCATCTTCGATACGGCTGGTGGTAAAACCAACTTGGTTATTAATCACGATGTGCAACGTACCGCCAGTGGCATACGCACGGGTTTGTGACATTTGGAAGGTTTCTTGGTTGACACCTTGACCTGCAAATGCGGCATCGCCGTGTACCACGATTGGCAATACGCTATCGCCTTCTTTGTCTTGACGACGGACTTGACGCGCACGTACCGAACCTAATACCACAGGTGAAACGATTTCAAGATGCGATGGGTTAAATGCCAACGCCAAGTGTGCTTCACCGCCTGGGGTCATCACGTTACTTGAGAAACCATTATGGTATTTTACGTCACCCGAACCCATGGTTGGTTGTTTCTTACCATCAAACTCATCAAACAAGTCTTTTGGATTTTTACCCAAAATGTTTACTAATAGGTTTAAACGACCACGGTGCGCCATACCAATCAGCATTTCTTTGGTACCAAAGCTACCCGCACGTTGGATCATCTCATTGACCATCGGGATAAAGCTTTCGCCACCTTCTAGACCAAAGCGTTTTACACCGGTATATTTACGTGCTAGGTATTTTTCTAGACCTTCAGCAGCGGTCAAACGCTCAAGGATTGATTTGCGTTTTTCATTATCAAATTTGATATAACCGAGGTTTTCTTCTAGGTATTTTTCAATCCAACGTTTTTCAGTGGCTGATGTCACGTGGAAATGCTCAGAGCCAATGCTGCTACAGTAAACGCGTTGTAGCATTTCAATGATTTCACGCAATGTGGCTTTTTCTTTACCAATGTTTAAGTCACTGGTTGGGTAAACATTGTCTAAATCGGCTTCTGATAAACCATGATATTCTAAGGTTAACTCTTCAATCTCAGGACGTGGTATTAATCCTAGAGGATCAAGATTTGCAATACGATGACCACGACGACGATATGAGGTAATCAGCTTTTGCACGCCCATCTGGTTTTGGCTAAATTCGCTCAATTGCTCGACATCATACGTGCCTGCTGCAGCGGCGGTCGCTTTATGTGAGGTGGTATTACGAGCTAATAGGAGGAATTGGTCTTGAATGGCGTGGTGCGGTGCTTTACGATCAGAGTCGTTGGCGAATTGCTCAAAATAAGGCACATATTTTTCGTCAACGCTTTGTGGGTCTTGCAAATATTGCTCATAAAGCGATTCGAGGTAGACAGCGTTGTCTGCTGACAGTTCAGTGAAGCCGACTGCCTCGGCGGCGTGATTAACGGTAGTCATGATACTCTTCTATCTAATTTGAAAGGAAAAATTCATAAATTTGGTTAATAGCGTAACATTATAAGCGAATACTAAGAATTTGCCCATTTAATAGTTACCATTTATTGGCTAAATATCCGTAATTAACCAAACATTTTCTCAAAGGCGTCTGTAAGGGTTGGCATCATTCTTTGACTTAATAATTCGCTTCCATATTCCATAAAAAGGAACTGATGAATTATTAAGCTCTATTACACTAAAAACTTATTATTTTACAGTGTACTCAACAATTCACCCAAGTGTCTATGACATTTTGTATCTGCATGTTACCTAATTCTTGTGTTAAATAACACCAGTAATCAAACAAGGCATTATAGCATTTTTCCTACTTTATTTGAAAAAATACCCTGAAAATTACAGGGTATTTTTAAATCATACGACAGGCTATAAGCCCTTTTGTAACAAAACAACCGATTATTAGCTAGCTTGGTCAAGCAATAAACTACGTAAATGACCGATGGCTTTGGTTGGGTTCAAACCTTTTGGACATACAGACACACAGTTCATGATACCGCGGCAACGGAATAAACTGAATGGGTCATCTAAACGTGCTAAACGTTCTTGGGTATCCGTGTCACGGCTGTCTGCAACAAAACGATAGCCATTTAACAAAGCTGATGGGCCTAAGAACTTGTCAGGGTTCCACCAGAATGATGGACAGCTGGTTGAACAACAAGCACATAAGATACACTCATATAGACCGTTTAGTTTTTCGCGATCTTCTGGTGATTGTA
>CALJUC010000060.1 GCA_937975585.1 uncultured Moraxella sp.
TTTTATGCTAAAAAGAAAAAACTTGAAACGACAAAAAATATCAACGTTATGCCAAATAGCATATTTAAGCCGCCTAGCTTACCTTTGGAAGGTGCTTTATGAAAATTGGTCATCTTTTCCAAAGGGAGTGGTAATTTTTTTACTGTGTAATCAGCCTGTCCAGTCGTTAGATGATAAGTACCCTCCTTAAAGAACAAGATATTGCCCTCTTGTTTTATGACTTCAATATTTCGCTGCTTAAGAGCTTTTGCAAGTTGTTGGTTGTCCAAATTCGGCTCAAGTTGCGCATGTATCGTTTGCTTACTTTTCAAAAAATCCGTATCACGAAATACGAGCAATGTACCGCTGAGTGCGTAGATTAGCATGATGCCCGCCATAAAATACCCGATATAACGGTGTCCAATACGCATCCAAATTCTAAAATCTTTCATAGTCATCGTTAGGTTACTCTGCAGTTGGTTTGGGTCGATGTAGGGGCTAATGCGGTTGTCATAGTTTATTAACCCATAGGCAAACGATATAAAAACCGACTGACAAACGGATGTCAGCCGGCGGTGAAGCTATTCATCTATGTATTTATGAATGAATAAATCTAGAAGGTAAAGTTCACACCGAGTCGAAAATCGCGTCCAGCGCCGGGTAGGGTAGTGTCGCTGGTACGTTGGCTATGCGGGCGGTAGTTTTTATCGGTGATATTATTGACGGAGAAGTTCACATTGACCTTGTCATTGTCATAGGGTTTCCAGTTGGCAAAAATATCACTGGTATTATATCCTTCACGGTTTTGGGCAACAGATTGAAGATGGGCATTGCCGTTATCCACGCCCTCAACGACCCGATGACGCACACCCACTTCTAAGTTGGGTTTGGCAAATTGATAGGCCACCGACCCAGTCCAAGTACGACCCGTACGTACGGCATATTCAGGGTTGCCACTCATTTCTAGGCCATCAATTTTTGGCTTGCTGTCCGCCACCCCTAGACGCGCGGTCAAGTCATTGTGGCGGTAGCCAACATTTAACTCATAGCCTTTATTAGAGATTTTACCCACATTATTGATTTCTTTAATCAGCGTGCCATGTCGGGCAGCGGCGGCACCGCCTAGCGCATTGTTGATTTTTTGGACAAAGACGCTACCGTCGGCAAAGACAGTGCCATTGTTGTAGTTAAAACCCAGTTCCGTATTACGCGCTTTTTCCGCTTCGGCATCATCAGCGATTGAAACAATCCCTCGATGCCCTGCGGCTAGTAACGTATCGTATAGGCGTGGGCTACGTGTGGCATAATTTAAGTTTGCACTTAAGTTTAGATGAGGGTTTGCTTGGTAAATGACACCAATGCTTGGACTAAGCGCACCATCGGATACTTTCTTGTTATCCATTGCGGTAAAGTCAAAGCTGTCATAACGTAAGCCTGTGGTTACGGTAAAATCCCCATAGGTACTGATTAATTCGCCATAGACGCCAACATCGGTTTTTTCTTGATTAACGATATCAAGCGGCAACACAAATGCCGTTGCGCCACTGCCGATGGTATCGCCTTTTTGTTTGAGGGCATGGGGTTTGGCTTCTTGCTGGCGATAGTTGATACCATATTTCAATAAGTGATTATCGGCAAGTTGGGTATCAAGGTTTAGATTCGCCCCTCGGGTTTGGATTTGTAGATCGGAAGAG
>CALJUC010000061.1 GCA_937975585.1 uncultured Moraxella sp.
GATCTACACAGGCGAAGACACTCTTTCCCTACACGACGCTCTTCCGATCTATCGGGCGCAATGGCAAAACCTGCCTTATTGGCTATGGCGTGCATAAAATCAATGTCTTTTTTGCCAAGCGTTTTGGGTAAATCTCTTCCCACATGATCCCAAAAATCCGACACCCAAACCAATCCCTCTTGTTCCTCAATCATTTGCTGTGCCCATTGACAAAATTTTCGTAGAATTGGCTGTTGATTAGCGTCGATGAGTTCCTCGGGCATCAATAGCAAAGCCGATAAATCAGTTCTTTGGCTACCTTCTTTTGCTAAATAACGACTGAGCGGATTTAACAACTCAGTACAGTCATCAGCGATTTCAGCCAGTCTTTTGAAAGGAGTCGTAAGTCTGCTAGGATCTGGCAAGTCACCCACATTAATATTGACACTTTGCATGAGTCTGCTAGCAGGACGGTAATCAAATTTAAGGCGGGTTTTATTTTCGCTGACTTCAAGACCCTTCCCAAAAGCTTGTTGGTATCTGTGGTTAAATAATTGCTTAAACTCAGTTTCACAGCGTCTTGCGGGCGTCTTTAACGAATAATTTTCTGAGAATTTCAGCCATGCTAAGGCTAATGAAGCAGGAACAGGGCGTTTTTCTACGACCGTTTTGGCTAATTCAAACCGAAATGATTCGGCATTCATATTCTCGTCATCTTCACTCTCGTCCACGGAAAATAAATGCGGACGGCTAAACTGCATGAGCGTTAAGAAGTTGGTAGCATAGTATTTAAACGACTGGTTATGGCTGTAAATCGCTAATAGACGCTCGATTTCCTCATAAATTTGAGCAAATTCATCAATGCTTACGTTATCATTCTCTAAATTAGTGATAATCCGATACTCAAGTCCATAAAAATAGATGAATACATAACCGATTGGCATATTAGGATAATCACGATTTGACGCTAACCAATCTAAATATACGCCTTTGCATTGCGAAGATAGCTCTACGTAACTCGGCCAATAGCCTAGCGTATCATCTTGATAGACGTTTTGAGAAGACACTGTAAAATTCGTATGTCCACTCACCCCCATATTATTAATTAATAACGAAGGTTCAATAGTAAACCGCCCACTTCTTGGCATTGACCAAGTATGATAAATCAAGCCTTTTTTAATCGTTCGACCTTGGATGGTTAAAGAAGTGTCGTATATTAACCATTGGGATTGGGATTGGGATTGTGGTTGACTGCGATTAGGTCGGGGATAAAGTTGAACAGGCATGGAATTAAATTCATTGGGTTGGTCAATCTCAGACTGATGATGCGTAGAATGCGATGAAATTGTAAAATTAGCAAAATCATCATCTTGGACAATGGGCCGAGAATGACTACTTGCATGAGATGTACCTGCGAATTGATTTTTTTGGTTTTCTGATGCGTGTTGATTTCCTAGGTTTTTTAGGAATTCACTACTCTTGGCGATTAATATTTTTAGTTTTTGCATTGCAAGTTATTAAATTATCTATGGTCTGGACTGTTGTGCAGACTATCATAATATATAACTTGAATGCTAAAAATAAGTTCAATCAAAAAATATAATAATGGTTAGATAAATTTTAAGGCAATAATTTGGTAATTACTTTTATAGAGTCAATAAGCGGTTAAAATACTACCGAATTACCCGTCTAGCCTTAGCCTGATTTAACCAATCAGGGAACTCTTCTAGCAAAAATTCGTATAAACGCTCATCACTGATGCTGGTAATACTGTCTAAATCAAAGAAATTGCAATTATCAACAATACGCCCGGTCATATCATCAAGTTTTTCAAGCACCCCATAATTACGACCACCAATCCCGACAAATTGCCAAAATATTGGTAACATCGCCGCTTCAGTTAAAATCTTCTGCATCTGACGACCATTACCGACACCACCATCAGAGATAAATAACACGTACACAGGGATGCCATCATTAAACTGTTGATAATAGTTAATCACGGCTTCTATCGCTGGAATTTCTTCATTAATACGCGCCCCAACGTTCCAATTGCGCCAGCCGCGCTTAGTATGCTCAATAAAATGGTTAACATTACCTAACGTCACATCATCGAGCTGCATGGTGTATTGTGCAAACGCCCAACACTCAAAGCTTCCATCATTATCAAAACTAATCGCTAGTGGCATCAAACGATCCACCACCTTTTGTACATCGCCATTTTTATACTGATGATTCATCGAGCCTGACGCATCAAGAACCAAGGCTATACGGGCTTGAACATCTAAGAGATTTTTCTTCTCAAGTTGTACCAGTGATTTTTTAGTTAAGTCAATAATGCTAGCGTTGCCTGTTTTCGCAGCCTTTTCTAATGAGACTCTCTTTTTTAAATCGATTTTGAATAATTGAGGTTTCGTTTCTGCCTTCGGCACTGATGTCGGCATAATGGTTTGTGATGTCTTAACAGGCGCTTCCTCAGCCACTTCGCCACCGAAATGCTTAATTAGTGCTGCTAGCCCCCCGTTGAACCCTTGACCTACGGCACTCATACGCCAGATATTGTCTTTTTTATACAGCTCAATTGCCATCAACGCTTTTTCTTGGTTAAACATATTTCCATCAAGCTTAAAGGTAGCAGCCGCCTGCTGTTGATTCTGTAGGTTGATGACCGTAGCGGGCAACTGCCCCATCGTCTGATTACCATCTACAGTTAAGGTAAGAATCAGCCGTTCAATTTGCGGATCTAAACTACCTAAATTAATAGCGAAGCTGACCTTCTGACTATCATTTTGGGTAAGTTTAATACTGCCACAAGGGCTTTGAGGCTGGTTATAAAAAATCATATAGCCTTCATTGCTAAGTTTAATCTGACTGTCCAAACCAAAAATTGCGACATCAAGGCTAAAATTGGTTGGTAGTATGACTTCTAAATTAAAAGATAGCTGATTGCCTAATACGTCTGATAACTTAAGTTTTTGTCCGCTGATAAGTTGCATGATTTTATCCTTATTTATTATATTTCAAGTAAATTTTCATGATTATGCAGGTAAGCAATTCTATTAATGTCGCTATCTTACTACTAATTCATGACATATAACATATTGTTGTCTCTATCAGAAAATATTATAATTGACGTACATTTAACGTATAAGGAGCGTATTATGGCTGCTGTTAATTATAATATTCGAATTGAGCAAGAATTACGTGATGAGGCATTTGCAGTGCTTGACAGCTATGGTCTGTCGCCTTCTCAAGCTATCAAGCTATTTTTAAATCAAGTGGCAAAGACACGTTCAGTGCCCCTAACCTTCGATTATCAAAAAGACTATAATTTGAGCACGAATGGAGAGGCTTTATTACGTCAAACGATTAAAGAATTTGAGAATGGTGAATTTGAGACCTTTGAGACGGTGGCTGACTTCAACAACACAGTGGCAGGTATGTCGCAATGAAGCGAAAGATCTCAATCGCTAAGAGCTTTAAAAAAGTATGGCTAAGCAACTACTGCACTTGGCTAGCGCAGAATGGGCTGAGGTGTTAAATTGTCTCGTGCAAAAAAAACCTTTGCCTGAAAAGTATCGCGATCATGCGCTAACTGGCAATTGGAAAGGGTTTAGAGACTGTCATGTAAAACCCGATTTAGTGCTAATTTATAAGCTGCATGACGATGAGATAGAACTGCACCATCTGAAAACCCATTCAGAGCTTTTTTAATTACATTACTCACTGAAGTTACGCACCGCTAATAGCCTTAAGCTGGGCAAAAGCCGACTGATTAGC
>CALJUC010000062.1 GCA_937975585.1 uncultured Moraxella sp.
TACGAGACGCAGAAATCAATCAATTAAAACGTTTGCAAGAACAGGGCTTACATGCACTGGGTCATTTATCGTTAATTCCTGATAGCATTCGTGTGCTAGTCGCGGTCAAGCCCGCTTAATTGTTTTGAATTTAGGTTAAAGGTCAGCTTATATTAGGCTGACTTTTTTATTGGTGGTATAACAACCCCTCGCAATCAACTCTCTTGCTATCATTATGATTTTAAAATGCGTTCAGTAGAGATTACCAATCGTGTCGTACAAAAAAATTGAGTGCGACGCGTTTGGCGTCATTCATGTTTAAGTCATCGGCTAGATAACTTATGCCAAAGTCTTTATGCTTGATTTGCAGGCCGATAGCTTTAGTTTGGGGTTCTAGTAGGCCAGTAATTGCCAATGGCGTGTGTTTAAATTGGGTATGATGGGTTAGCGCTACTTGGTGTAAATTAGTTACATCATTAAACTCACTATGTAAACCAAGTGACCAAGCCGGCGTAAAGCGTTTTTCAATTGCAGTTTGAACATGCCAAGGTAAGTTTTGACTCAAGTCTTTTTTGCTAAGCTGTCCTTCTAATGTGTACGGTGGACGCCCAATGGCGCTGTAGTTAAAGTTATAATCTGTCATTGGCATATCGTGCCAATACATTTTTCCTAAGATATCATAAGCATCAACCATTAAAGTGGTATCGTACCGTAATTTGCCGTTTATATGTAAGTCAAGCGAGTAGCCAATACCATTTGGCTTGTTAGGCTGCCAACCGATACGATCCTCTTTTAAAGCGGGTTTGTCATATTGATAAGACAAATCAATAGTTGCTACGCTTACCGTATCAACAAGCTTACGCTGTTCATCATAAGCAGTTTTGGTAGTTAAATCCCCCTTTAAAGTGCCAGTCAACCCATGTAGTCCCTGCCAAATATTGAGCTGGGGCGTTATCTGCCATTGTTTTGGTAGTTCAAATTGATTGGCAATACCAAATCCTAAGCGCTCACTATAATCGGCAGTAAGCGTTAATGGATAACGACGGTTTTTTGACGGTAGTTTGTTATTTTTATAATCCCAATACACTTGAGCAGTCGCAGGATTAAAAGATAAAAGATAATCATAACGGTAGTTTAAAGCATAGCTTAGGGGGCTTTGGTCAGTAGCATAGCGGATGTCACTGCGACCTTGAATATAAGCAAAATCACCATTTTCTAAAGGCTCATCCCAATCATCGGTAAAACTATCAATCGACTGAGTCGGACTGTAACTAGTAATGTCAGTTTCCCACTGAATGTTATAAGGTTTCTTATATTCATAGGTATCCGCTTGGGCGTGACTATTCAAACTGTAAGATATGAATAGCAATGCAGATAGTAGTTGCAGAGATGCTTGAGAACGGTTGGCATTAAATAAAAGTTTCAAGTTGAGCACCGAACTGTCATAAGAGATTATTTTAATTAAGATAATAAAAAGAGACAGCAAACTGTCTCTTTAAAGCAACTATCATCACGTATTAAAGTGTGATTAAGTCATTATCAGTGAATTTAGCAGTAATCATACTACCATTTTGCATTAAATCCCCATAGTCTTTACCATTCACAAGGATATCAGCGATTTTACCATTCGTGCTAATAGCATCATTATTTTTGTCAAACTTGACAGTAATCGTGGCTTTGTTTTGTTTGAAAGTAACTTCTGAGTTTAGTAGCTCATTATTAGCATCAAAATTGCTCGTACCTAGCGCATACAGTGTTTTACCTTCTACGGTGGCAACCAAGTTATCAAGACTAACGATTTTGTTGGCTTTACGATTTAGCGTCGCTTGGAAATCTAATGGAATGGTTTTATTGTTTTCACCAGTCGCTTGACCTTTGATGCTAACCAAGGCAGTGATTGGCAAAGTTACGCCATTTTTTTCAACAACCTCATCATTGGCATCAATCACAAGCATATTTTTGATATCACTTTCTTTAGCACTTGCATTTAAAGAAAACGTTGCATCAGTTTTTGGCGTCGCCATTTTCAACTGACCTGCGATTTTAAATTGATATGGGACTGTACGAATTAGTGTTTGACCATTGACGATATTGCTAATGTCTAAAGCCGATGCTGAGAGTTCAGTAGCATTAACTGTATTGCCATTTGCAGTTAGCACAATATTTTTAATAGTGGCTTCACCTTTGTTAAGGGTAGTCCCAGCCATGTGCACGGTATCAATATCAAATTCGCTGTTATAATTCACGTTTTTGCTGAAACTTGCGTTAAATTGCCCTGCGGTTTGGTTGGCAGTTAAGTTAACCAACTCTGCGCCACTACCAATTGTAATACTGTCAAAACCAAAATTACCTTGAATGGTACTGCTATTTTGTATTCTATCTAAGGTATCTTTATAACCTTTATAAACTACCTCATAGATATCTTTGTCAACTTGTTGATAAGTATAACGATTATTGACTCGAACATAGTCATAAATATCTTTGGTTGCTGTTAGCTTGCCTTGCATCGTAAATTGGTCATCAGCAGTACGAGAAATTTGAAAATCGCTACTAGGCACTAGACTAATTTGTCCCAAATATGAATATAAATTTTCAAATGATGTGGTATCACGCTTAGTCAAATCTTGTAATTGTGCTGCAGTCAATGTAGTTAAATTATGCTTACGCATATAATCATGGATGATGGCTGGTATATCTACTGCATCAGATAAGCGATCCTGCTGTTTATCAGTCATTAAATCGCTAGCACTTTCATACGTTTTTTGCACAGAATCTGCATCGGTCAAAAACAACTTTGCAGTACGAACAATTTCTTTGGCTTGTTCAATTTCTGATAAACTGGTGTTTACAGGGGGATTTGTCGCATTGCCTGTACTGGATGAAGATGAGTCGCTACCGCCACAAGCCGTCAATCCGCTTGCCATTAACATGATAGAAAGGGTGGCAATTGAAAGTTTTTTAATTTTCATATATATCTCCTAAGTTTAGATAAAAAGAGTTAGTTAACCAATTTTAGTTAAAAATAGTGAACTAAAATCTTTTATAATATTAACAAATATTTAGAAAACTAAAAGTTTTTGTTACATAAAGCAACAATATAGATAAGAAAAATAAAAATTATTTTTTAGTATTTTTTATAACCCCAACATAATTATGGTTAAGAGTAGGTACATTTAGACTGACAATAAATTAACATTAATATTGAGAGAATGTTAAGTCGCTTAAAACTACTTAAAACTAATAGGGATTACCTCTCAGGATTCACCACACTCATACTAAATTTAAGTCCGATACTAAGTAGTACTATCGCCAGTGGCAACAGCACCATCGCAATGCGCTGGGTTTTATACCTGACAGGCGGCTCCTTACTGACTTTAGATAATAAAAAACATAGCATACCCGCGACCAATGTCAAA
>CALJUC010000063.1 GCA_937975585.1 uncultured Moraxella sp.
TCTGCTTATCGTAATAAATCTTTTGTGGCTTGCTCATTTTTTGCATATGCTTTTGCGCCAGCATCAGAATTGTTGGGAACACAGTGGCCGGCGTGGAAGCCGCTGCATTAAAATACCTGTCCTTGATGGTTGTATTGATATCCGGGTTTACCGCCATCTGGATTGCTTCCAGCACAGCAAAAAGCTGACCCATAACATACGGTTGATAATTTGTTTCCTTGTTATTTTCCACAGTTAATACCTCCTTTGGGCAACGGGGATCTTCATTACGCAGGTAGTATGCTTTTATAATAGCGGCACGGCCGCGTGTTACTTTTTGCTCTGCGCGGATACGCATCATAACGCCATCCAGCAGGGTTGCCGGGTACCTTGTATTATTCAGGATTGCACGCAGAACATCGCCCGCCAGCTGCGGTGCTGCCGATGGGCTGCGGGAATTGGTGTTGACAGTTTCCTGCAGCAACCAATACACCCCCAGCCGCGGGAATTTATCATAAGCGGGGCGCACAATCTCTAAGCGGTCATAATGCTTCTGCACATTATCAAGCAGCGTTTGAAATGTATCCTGCCAGAAAAAGCGAACCGAGAGGCGCGCCGCATTAGGGGCCAAGCCAAGCACATAAAAGTGCCTTTGTGGGTCAAGTGTCACGTTCTGCCACTCTACACTCTGTCCATGGACCAGCTTGTCCACTGCATTTCGCACATCGCTTTCGCTGACAGGCGCATCCATGGCAAACAATGCATCCATTGCTACCTGCTGGTAGGCGGTCTCTCCACCTGCTGCCCAGCAGACAATGGTGGTATCGCCCACGCTTAAGACACGTGCTTTAAAGAAGTTGGTTTCACCGATAAAGTTGGCGGTAAATAGGTTAGCGGGGCTTTCATAGATACCAATGGGGGTATCGATTTGTTGGAACACACCGGCTTTCATGACCGCGATACGATCCGACATCGACAAGGCTTCTTCTTGGTCGTGGGTCACGAATACGAAGGTAATGCCCAGTTCACGTTGTAGACGTTTTAGCTCTGATTGCATCTGCACACGTAACTTGGCATCTAACGCGGATAATGGCTCATCAAGTAGCAGCATCTTAGGGCGATTAACCACGGCTCGCGCGATGGCGATACGCTGCTGCTGACCACCTGATAGGTCTTGTGGACGGCGGTTGATGGTGTGTTCTAGTTGCACCATGGCCAAGGCTTCACGAACACGTTGATCGATTTCGGCTTTTGGTACTTTTTTGAGTTTTAGGCCATAAGCGATATTGTCATACACGTTCATATGCGGGAATAACGCATATTGCTGAAATACCGTATTAATCGGGCGTCTTTCAGCAGGCATGGCTGCGATATCCACACCCTCAAGCTCCATCGAGCCGCTATTGGGCATTTCAAAGCCGCCAATCAAGCGTAGTAACGTGGTTTTACCACAGCCTGACGGGCCTAAGAGGGTCAAAAATTCCCCATCATAAATATCTAAATTAATCCCTTGCAAGATAGGCGTGTCGCCATAAGCTTTGGTCAGGTTGCGAATTTTTAATAATGTGGGTTTGGTGTTTGGCGCAGGCTCAGTGTGTGTTGCAGCGGGCGCTGTTGGTAAAAGCTCAGACATAAGACACAATCTCGCAAATCGATGAGGATAAGGGGTGAGCGGGTTGTGGTTGGCATACGCCAACATAGTTGCAATTTGGATAGTCTTTTAAATTCAATTTAATACTGCGTCTAGCTTTTATGAGAAAAAGTGCTTGCTGTGCTACCTTGCGAAGCCGTGTTTCTCATATCTGCGCTTGTTTTCCTTGTCTTAAAGTGAATTTAGTTGACTACAAGTAGCTACGATTAGAAAGATGCAACTTTTGCGAATTATAGCGGTTTATTTACCCTAATGTTACTATTAATTAGTGGTTTTCCGATTATTTTGCACGATAAACATAACCCGGATAATTTTAACCGTTATCAAGCGCTTTTGTATCATTTAGGAAGTCGTGACTACGTAAGATAAGCGTCATCCGATTACTATATCGCAACACGGTTAAATCAAGATACGCATATTAGCAAATGCAGTTTGAAGCTATGATGAAATATATGAATCGTACATCCTTTAATGATATTGACTGACTGCATGACAAACAACGATATGAAACGTAACGCCATAAAACAATCCCAAAATAACCAAAACCTCAAGAATAACCAAAAACTTCCCTTACCAAGTGCGCTATACGGTGCTGACAGCATTGACTTAACCCGTCATCGTATCGGCGGTAAGCTATTAACCCAAGCCGAGAGTTTGGCAATTGGTAAAGCACAGCGCAAACGAACCCCACGCAGTCGACTTGCCAAGCTTGCCACACGACCAGCGGGTGTGGATGCCTTAACCCTGTATCATTGGTCAAATCAAGGTCGCTTAGATTATCTACTGCCCGTACGTGCCAAACGCATGAGCGTGTCACCATTTACGTTCTTTCGCGGTATGCCAGCCTTGATGCTGTTTGACCAAGTGTGGGAAACAGCGGCTTATGGTAATTCAGGTCTATATCAGCAGATTTGTGGTGACTGTCATTTGAGTAACTTTGGTGGTTTTGCCAGTCCTGAGCGTAACTTATTATTCGGGCTGAATGACTTTGATGAAACCTTGTTAGCACCATTTGAGTGGGACTTAAAGCGCTTGGTGAGTAGTATTATGATAGCCGCGACCACGCCAACGATAGAACGAGCGGCGCATGGCGAAGCGGTAGGCTTACAAGCGATTGAACGATTGCTAAATAGTTATCGCAGTAGGTTAGCGCAGCATCAAGCGTTAGCACCCATGCAAGTTTGGTACGAAAAAGTGGATGCCAGTCAACTGCTAGCAACCACGGAAAGCGTCAGTGTGCGCACCAAACGCAAGGCTGAGCTAGAAAAAGCCAAAAGTAATAACACCGCCAAACTGCTACCCAAACTAACCACACAAGATGCGCGCACCGGTCTGCGCCAATTCAAGGATGAGCCGCCCATTCAACAACACCCAAAACGTGGTCAACCTTTTTCACAAGGGGTAAGCCAGTTCTTTGCCGAGTATCGAGACAGCTTAAAGTTTGATCGGCAAGTGTTGTTTGACCGTTATCAGCTCAGTGATGTCGCGCTCAAAGTCGTGGGCGTGGGTAGTGTGGGTAATACCGCGGCAGTGGCGATATTTGAGGATGCAGACCATGAGCCGTTAATGCTTCAGATGAAGCAAGCCAAGCCGTCAGTCTTAGCGCCCCTTATCCCAAAGTCGATGCACCTGTCTAATCAAGGTGCGCGTGTGATGCGTGGCCAACAGCTAATGCAAGCCGCGAGCGATATTTTCTTGGGTTATGGTAGTTTGGCCAAGCCAGTCAAACAGGATTTTTATGTGCGTCAATTACGCGATATGAAGTATTCTGCTGATATTGAGGCGATGGATAGCATACATTTTTTTGAATATGTGGAAAGCTGTGGATTAGCCTTGGCGCACGCCCATGCTAAGGCTGGTAATGCCGATGCGATCCTTAGCTACCTTGGCGGTGGCTTGCCGATTGTCAGGGCATTACAGTCATACGCACTTGCGGCAGCAGCACGTAACTTACAAGACTTTCAGCAGTTTAACCAAGCCATTGTCGAGGGTTTGATTGAGGTTGCTGATGCATCGGTGTTATAACAAAAAAATGATTAAAACAGCCGCAATGTAAAAAAAATTCGCTATAATGGGCGCGACCGGTAAAAAACATATTTTGTTACAAAATGATGAATTACCGCGCTGATTTGTCCAAAAACTGACGATATTTATTGATTAGGGAAAACAATCTATGCCAAATAGCAAACGTCCGCAAACCGCAGAACAAGCCCTGCAAATGCTAAAAGATGGTAACACCCGTTTTGTTGATAGCCTAAAAAACCCTGATTCGACTTTATTGGCGAGTAACGCACTGACCCATATCCACGACCCATTTGCCATTATCTTAGGCTGTTCAGATGCGCGTGTGCCCGCAGAAATCGTATTTGACCAAGGTTTAGGCGATTTGTTTGTCATTCGCGTGGCGGGCAACGTGGTCGCACCATCCCAAATTGGCTCAGTGGAATTTGCGGCAGAAAAATTCGGCACCAAATTAGTGGTGGTGTTAGGTCACTCGCATTGCGGTGCGGTAACCGCCTGTGTAGAAACCTTGATTAACCCAGACCAACAGTTCTCACCGAATTTACGTTCGATTGTTGATCGTATTCGCCCAAGTGTGTATAACCTACATGAGATTTATACCGCAAACGGTCAAGATATGGATGTGCAAGAGCTCATCGAGCGTGGTACCAAAGCCAATGTGCGCATGTCAGTTAGCCAACTAAAACACGGCTCGCGTATCTTGGAAGATGCGGTATCAGCGGGTAATTTATTGATTGTCGGTGCCGTGTATGACCTTGACACCGGTGAAGTCAGATTCCTAGACTAACAGAATCATCATTGATCATTAAATAAAGAGGTAGTGCTATGACAACGCCAACGCAAACCCAAGGTTTTACCTTTAACCATACCATGTTACGTATCAAAGACCCGCAAGTGTCGCTGAAGTTTTATCAAGAGGTACTAGGCATGACGTTATTGGTAAAACGTAGCTATCCGGATGCCAAGTTTGACTTGTATTTTTTGGCAAAACTGACGGATACAGAGTTGGCGAATCTGCCAACTGACGAGGCTAAGCGTGCTGAATTTGCCTTTAGTCAACGTGGCGTATTGGAATTGACCCATAATTACGGTACCGAAAACCAAGCGGATTTTCATTATCACGATGGTAATGCACAGCCACAAGGCTTTGGGCATATCTGCTTTAATGTGCCGGATTTACAGGCGGCCGTTGCTTGGTTTGACCAAAACAATGTCGCATTCAAAAAACGCCCTGAAGATGGCATGATGAAAAACATTGCCTTTATCAAAGACCCAGATGGTTATTGGATTGAGATTGTGCAGTCGACGCTAATGTAACATTAAGACCTTGTGTAAAAAAAGGCGGATAGGAAAACCTATCTGCCTTTTTTATGAGTAATGTTAGGGGTAATGCTAAGCGACTTGTTTAACCGCCATAAATAGCCCTGCACCAATCGGTAAGGTCGTACACAACAAGCTATTATCTTGTTCAAAGTATGCCAAAAAATCTGCCACTTCAGCCGCGTGCGATATCACATTGTCAACGATTAATGCGCTACCAAAGTCAAGTAAGCGGACTAAGTCAGCCGCATAATCCATATAAAACTGACGCTCAGCATCCAAGAAAATCATATCAAACGGCTTATCCGCTTGCGCCAAAAAATCCTTTGCATCGGCCTGTTGTACGCTGACCGAGTCATTAAGGCTGAGCGTCATTAAGTGATTTTTTGCGGTTAATAACCGCTGAGCATCTAGCTCAATCGAAGTCAGGTGGGTTGCTACTTTTCGATGCTCACGGACTTGACTGAGCGCATAAGCGAGCCATAAGGTCGAATAACCCGTTGAGGTCCCGATTTCTAGTACGTTGCTTGCGTGATTATTGATAATCAAACTTGCCAAAAACTGCGCAGATGCTGGCTCAAGATGACGATGGCGAGCAAGGCGATCGGTTTGTGAGTCGTCAAATGCTTTATCAGTCTTGTATAAGCTATCGACATAATGACGAAACTCGTGAAAATTTATCATAATTTACCTGTTTATTATCGATGTTTGTTATTTCGTGGATGGGAGCCAATCTCTGGGTTTTAGATAGAAGTCCGTTAACTCAAACTCGGGTGTGCCAGCTTGTGGCTCATAACGATATGACCAACCGGTGAGCGGTGGTAAGCTTACCAAAATCGATTCAATACGCCCATTCGACTGTAACCCAAAAATCGTGCCACGGTCATACACCAAGTTATACTCAACGTAGCGACCACGGCGATATAACTGAAACTCACGCTGTGCTTCGGTATAAGGCGTGTGTTTGCGCTGCTCAAAAATCGGTAAAATCCCGTCTAAGTAGCCGTTACCCACGGCCTGCATAAAGGCAAAGCACGTATCAAAATCCCACCCCATGCTTAGCGTGTTGACATCGTCGTAAAACAGACCGCCAACACCGCGCTGCTCGTCACGGTGTTTGAGATAAAAATACTCATCACACCATTGTTTAAAGCGCGGATAAATGTCCTCGCCAAACGGTTGGCATAAGTCAAAGCATGTTTGGTGCCAATGTACCACGTCATCCATCACTGGATAAAACGGGGTTAAATCAAAGCCGCCGCCAAACCACCAAATTGGGTCATGTCCCTCACGCTCAGCGATAAACATACGTACATTGGCATGGCTAGTCGGTACGTTGGGATTTTTGGGATGTACCACTAAAGATACGCCCAAGGCTTGGGCTTGGCGACCGGCAAGTTCTGGATGGCGTGCCGTGGCGGTGGGTGGTAAGTGATTGATATAGATATGGCTAAACATAACACCGGCTTTTTCAATGACGTTGCCGCCTTGCATCACGCATGAGCGACCACCGCCACCACCTTGCTCAATCGGGCGTTCCCAATCATCAATGAAAAACTTAGCATCGCTGGCACCATCGCCATTTAAATTAAAGCCACCCTGATGTTCTTGCGCTTCAAGGGCTTGGCAAATACGTGCTTGTAAGTCGACTAAAAATTCACGCACCGCTTGGATAGTCGGAGTTGTCATGGGCTATTCTCAATCAATTTTTGCGGCATTATAGCATGCAGGGGATGAGGAGGGGATAACGGTATATTGACGCGCAGGATGTTGTATAAGTTCTAGACTAGGCTAAGAGTTGCGCCAGTTTTTTGGTGGCTGTTTTACGGTCTGCCTCGCTAAAGGCAAAGTCCTGTAATTGCTCAGCGACGGTGATAGCCGCGTGATGCTTGCCCTGTATAAACTCATAGTAGTCAATCATTTGCAAAATATGACTGGCATCTTCGGTCAATTCATATAAACGCCAACCCGTTATTTCTACGGCTGTGTCATCTTTTTTAATAAGCACAAGTTGGTATTTTGCCAATAGATAAGCCAGTTCATCTTGGGTTTGCTGATAAAACGCCGTTAATAACTGAGCCGCTGCTTGGGTTAATTCAGTCCTTTGTTCCGTCGATAACGTATCGTTTGCTAACAGTGCCATTATCGCATTAGCTGATACGAGATTAGGGTCAGAGGCTAGATCGTGGTTTGGATTTGTCATAGTCAGTGGTTATTTATCATTCATTAAACATAAATAATTTTGTCAATTTTTATAAAATTTATCATAACAAACAAATATTCAAATCGCAAAAATGGCGCAGACTTGTTAAAATGGCAACCTTTTACTATCTTGCCCACGACGACAATGCGGTTAAAACAGCTCAAACTGGCAGGCTTTAAATCCTTCGCCAATCCGACCACCTTTCACTTTCCCAAGACCATCACGGCGATTGTTGGGCCGAATGGCTGTGGCAAATCCAACGTGATTGATGCCATTCGTTGGGTATTGGGTGAATCCTCTGCCAAGCAGTTGCGCGGCGGCGCGATGAGTGATGTGATTTTTGCCGGTACGCAGGAAAAACCGGCCAAAAGCCTTGCCAGTGTTGAGTTGGTGTTTGAGCATACCCAAGGCGATGAGTCGGGCAAAGGCGGTATTCATCACTCGCTGAATTTATATCATGAGCTATCTGTGCGTCGTCAAATCAATAAAGACGGCAAGTCCGATTACTTTATTAACGGTACGAAAGTACGACGCCGTGATGTGGTCGATATTTTCTTGGGCACAGGTTTGGGCGCGCGTTCGTATGCGGTCATCGAGCAAGGCATGATTGGGCGGATTATTGATGCCAATGCCTTGCAGTTGCGTGAGTTTATCGAAGAAGCATCAGGGGTGTCACGCTACCAAAGCCGTCGTGAAGACACCCAAAAACAACTGACCATCGCACAAGATAACCTTGCACGCTTGCATGATATGGCAAGTGAATTATCCGCGCAGCAAAAGCGCCTAGCCATACAGGCCAAAACGGCGCAGCAAGCGCAAACGTGGCAAAGCCAGCTCGATGATACCAATCAGCAATTATTAATCGACGATTACGGGCAGGCGTGGCATAAGCAGCAAGCTCTTGCCAAAGATTACCAAGCGATTAGTGCGCAAGTCGCTGAGCAACAAGCCGTCATTGCTGAACTTAATAACAATCAGCAAGCATCACAGCGTAACATCAGCGAGCAACAACTGGCCTACCAAGCCGGTCAAAACTTGGTACAACGCCATTGGCAGCAACATCATGAAGCGCAAAGCCTACTGACCCAAAGTGAGCAAAGCCTCGCCAATGACCAACAGCGACTCAATACGTTAAACTTTGAGCTCAACCGCTTTGCCGATTATACCAAAGAGTTAAGCGAACAGCAAAGCCAAGCCCAAGCCCGAATTGCCGAGTTACCGCAGCAAGTAGACGCGATTACTGAACGGCTAACCAACCTGCGCGATAGCCAATCCGACTTAAAACAGCAACGACAAGCGGTTGCCAGTAGCCTAGTCAAACTCAATCAGCAAAAAACTGAACAAGAAAAACAACTTGCCGTCAGCAACAATGCACTTAAGCATCATGACAGCCAACAACAACGCTTGACCAAACGTCAATCCGAGCAGCAGCAAGCTTTGAATGCTTGGCAAGTTGCCAAAGCTAAATTTGACCAAGAGTTTGCGGACTTTGACGATGCCGCCAATGCGCATGACAGCGCACAGCAATTGGCTAAGCTTAATGACCGAATCGAACGCTTGGAAGCGCGGATTATCGCTCGCCAAGAGGAATTGGCTGACCAGACGGATGAAGTCGATAGCCTAACTCGACAACTGCGCCAAGCCGAACAGCAGCGCCATACGTGGTCAACCGAGCAAAATACGCTTCAAAATCTACTAGACCAACAAGCCCAACGCGCGAAAACCGCGCAGACTCGTGGCAATCAAACCAATGCTAGTCAATTACCCAAGCTTGTCGATACGCTGACACTCACCGAGAAAGGTAAGGCCTATGCGCCGATTTTTGACACCTTAATCAGTGTGTTTCAACATTGGTCAATCGCAGAAATTGAGCAACTAACCGCGCAGTCAGCGGTATTATCCGGTCAAACTGGCATCTTGTTCGACACGCAGCCAACGCAAGGCCAAACAGCCGAAAACTTGGGTGATGCGTTTATTTGCTTAGCGGATTTAATCGCAACACCGAGTTTGCCATTATTTAAGCAAATTTGGCTGGGTCGTGAAGCCATTGCTGATAGTCAGCTACCCGAAATACCACTTGGGCAATGGCTGTTATGGCAAGATAATGCCCAAAACTTCGTATTGGTGAATCAGCAAATCGCCATTAACCTCACGCAGTTATTATCGACAGACAAAAAGGATAATACGCTAAATCTGAGTCACCAGTTTAGCCATCAAGCGCGGATTGATGAGTTGCAAGCTTTGCTCGACCGTCACAAGCCACAGCTCGACCGTGTCAATGCGGCATTGCAAGAAGCAAGCGTGAGCCTACAAGAATGGCAGGCGCAAGACCGTAGCGCGCGGCAAGAGCTAACCCAGTTAACGCAACAAAAACATCAACTCACCAATGCCAATCTACAACGTGAGCATCGCTATCAGGCCGCGTTTGATAAGTTGCAAGCGGATAAACAACGTATTGATAATGACGAGCGCCGATTGGCCGAAGAGCAACAAAGCCTAACTGGCCAAAGCGACCTAGACAGCGCCAATGTCACGGCCTTACAGCAAGCGTTGCGTGAATTGCAGCCGCAGTTACAGCAGCAAATTAGCGAGCGCCAATCGTTAGATACCCGACTACAAGCGCTCGCCAATGAACAGCGCGAACTTGAGCAACAGCAGCAACGCCTGAATCAAACCATCGCCACTGGGCAGCTACAAATCAGTGCTAGCACGCAACAACTGACCAAGGCTCAACAAGACCAAGCCCGCGTCAGTAGCGAACACAGCCAACTTGAGCAAAAAATCGCCCAACAAACCGAGCGATTGCCGCAGTTACGTGAACAAGTCAGTATTCAGGCGCAACAACTTGAGCAAGCCAATGCCAATCTTGCCAAACTGGCCGAACAGTTACAGCTGCTTGAACAGCGTCAACGGCAATCCCAAACCACGATTCAAGAAGCGCAAGCGGTATTTGCTAACCTGCAACAACAGCAACACACCACGGATACCGCGCAAGCCTTGGCACAGCAAAATGTACAGCTGATTGGCGAGCAGCTGCGTGAGCGTGAGATTGCCTTGCCGGAAGTGTCAACGCTTGAGTTACTCAATAAACCAAAACGCAAAGAACTACAGCAACAAGCCAATCAACTAAAAACCCAAATCAGTGGATTGGGGGCAGTCAATCATGCCGCCGTTGCCGAGCTAGATGCCGTCAACCAACGCCTGGAACCATTGGCCGAGCAAATCACCGACTTGACCGAAAGTATCGATAAGCTGCAACAAGCGATTAAACAAATCGACAGCCAAACCAAGAGCCTGTTTTTGGGTATGTTAAAAGACGTCAATTTGGAGCTTAATCGCTTATTTACCGAAGTGTTTGGTGGCGGTAAAGCTGAGTTGATTTTGACCGATGAAGACGGTGCGGATGGTTGGCAATCGGGGCTTGAATTGATGGCACAACCGAAGGGCAAGAAAAATAGTCGGTTGGCGCTGTTATCAGGTGGGGAGAAGACCTTAACTGCGCTAAGCCTCGTCTTTGCGATTTTTAAACAACAACCTGCGCCGTTTTGTGTGTTGGATGAAGTCGATGCGCCGCTTGATGATGCCAATGTTGAGCGCTTTACCCGCTTGATTGAACAATTGGCGCGAGATGTGCAGTTTATTTTTATCAGCCATAATAAGCTCTCGATGCAAATTGCCAATGAGCTAAAAGGCGTGACCATGCCAACGGCGGGCGTGTCAAAGTTGGTTAGCGTGGATATGGTCGATGTGGCCAACTATTTAGAGAGCTAATGTTAGAACGCAAATGTGTATCACACTTTACTCTCTCATTAGTTTGCTAAGTGTTTCACGCGTGTACATAAGCCCAATCTAGTCGTAAAATTGGTTGATTTATACGCTTTTTTATGGCTGAAATAAGTCAAGCGTGATAGTATAGCCAAAAAAATACACATGTAATTGTAAAAAACACAACAAGGTAGTTAGTATGTCGATGACCGTCACCCAAATTATTTTGATAGTGCTTGCGGTACTTGCCATCGCTTGGGGTATTTATATACTGCTCAAAGCCATTCGAGCCAAAAATGAACCTATCATCGCAAGAGAAGCTGTTGAGCATGACAAAAATGGTCTACCCATTTTGCCACGTCATCAGCGTCCGGAAGTGGATGAACCATTTACAGCAGAAATCACCCCAGACAATCCAGACGGTGCAGTGCTACTAAGCGCTGAGAACACTGAATTGGAACTACCAGCGGATAAAGCGCTATCGACGCCATCGTCAACTAATGCTGCAACTAGCCAGACGGCAACTTTTGCGCCGATCGTGACCAGCCTTGATGATACGGCCAGCCTAAATGACAATGGCGATGATGCGTTTAGCGTGTTGGCGAATGCCACCGAAAGCATCACACCGGTGGTACATACCTTTGATGAAAATCAGCTGAAAAAAGAAACCTTTAGCGATAATAGTCCAATTCTAGATACCCATATCCAAGCGCAAATCGACCAAGAGCAAAACAGTCCACTGAATAATGCGGTACAAAACATCAATATCAGTATTTTCTCAAATCACGCCTATATTGCCGGTAGCGACTTGCTAAGATTGATCGACAAATATGGCATGAAATACGGTGCCATGAATATGTTCCACCGTTATGAGCATAAAGACGGTACCGGTCTATTGTGGTTTAGTATGATGATGATTACGGATGATGGTATTATGCCATTTGACCTGAATAAACTGCCAAACCAATGGATGAAAGGTCTGGTGTTGTTCTTGTCACTGCCGCATCCAAAAGCCGTACAGGGTTTTGACAGTATGATTAGTGTGGCAGGCTTGCTTGCCCATGACTTACAAGCCACTGTGTACGATGAAACCGGTGAAGCATTGACCAAAGAAAATACCCAAATCATGCGTGATATTGCGGTCAACTTTGGCAAGCAATAACCCAAATATGACACTTAATACGCCATAAAAAAACGACACTGACTGTCGTTTTTTTTGCTTTAAGACGAATACGCTACCTAAGCACCTTTCTAATCAACACCCATTGTTAATAAAAGCCTATAACCATGACCCAATCGACACTCGAATCGCCAAATAATCATTCCGATATCATCGCCCAAATGCGCGCCTTGATTGCCCAACTGAAGCAGCACAATCATGCTTATTATGTGCTTGATAATCCTGAACTCGAAGACAGTGAGTATGACCAGCTACGCGGCCGTTTGGTGGCCTTGGAGCAACAGTATCCTGAGTGGGTACAGGCAGATAGCCCAACCGGTAGTGTGGGTGACAAGCCTTTGGCATATTTTACCCAAATCACCCATACGATTCCGATGCTATCACTGGGTAATATTTTCGATGTGGATGAGTTACATAGCTTTGTGCGTCGAGTCAATGATCGCTTGGCTGATGCCCAGCAAAATCCCACCTATGAGGTTGAATATAAGCTTGATGGATTGGCTGTATCACTGACCTATGAATATGGTCGCTTTGTCCAAGCCGTCACGCGTGGTGATGGTCAGACGGGCGAGGATATTACCCATAATGCCAAAACCATTCGCAACTTACCATTGGTGTTAGACCAAATCCAAGATATTGCGCGGTTAGAAGTGCGGGGTGAAGTGCTGATGCCCAAAGCAGGGTTTGAGCGTCTTAACCGTGATGCAGAAGCACGCGGTGAAAAGACTTTTGCCAATCCTCGCAATGCGGCGGCGGGTAGCTTGCGCCAACTTGACCCCAATATCGCCAAAAGCCGTCCATTGGCTTTTTATGCTTATTCAGTGGTGCAGGGACTACCGACCACGATTACCACCCAATCTGACGCGCTACAATGGCTAGCCAAACTCGGCTTTATTGTGAGTGAAGTCACTTGTGTTAATAGCATCGATGCATTACAAGCCTATTACCAGTCAGTGATTGAGAAACGCCTAAGCTTGCCGTTTGAAATCGATGGTCTGGTTATCAAGGTCAACGACTTAGCGCTCCAACAACAATTGGGCTTTTTAAGTCGGGAACCGCGATGGGCCACTGCGTATAAATTCCCTGCCGAAACCGTACTCACACGCTTAAATGCGGTCGAATGGCAAGTCGGGCGCACAGGACAGCTAACCCCGGTCGGTAAGCTTGCACCCGTGAATGTTGGCGGTGTCACGGTCAGCAATGTGACCTTGCATAATATTGGTGAAATTCACCGCCTTGATATCCGGGTTGGTGATACCGTCAGTGTGCATCGTGCAGGCGACGTCATTCCCAAAGTAACCCGCGTTTGGTTAGAAGACCGCCCACAAGGTGCAGAGGTTATCATGCTGCCTAGCACTTGTCCGGTGTGCGACTCACCGGTCGTCATGCCAGAGGGTGAGGCGTTAGCACGTTGTAGTGGTGGGCTGTATTGCCCTGCGCAGCAGCAAGAAGCGCTTATTCACTTTGTCAGCCGCAAAGCCATGGATATTGACGGGCTGGGCGAGCGTTGGTTGATTAGCTTCTTTGAGCATGGCTTGGTCAAAAATGTCGCGGATATCTATCAGCTTGCCAACCATCGCGATACGTTGACGACCCTTGAAAAACTCGGGGAAAAATCCGTTGATAACCTATTAACCGCTATCGAAAATAGCAAATCAACCACCTTGCCGCGTTTTATTTTCGCGTTAGGTATTCGTGGGGTGGGCGAGAGTACCGCGCTTAACCTCGCCAATCAATTTGGTGAACTTGCACCCCTCATGGCGGCCAGTATCGAGCAACTTCAACAAACCCCCGATGTCGGTGAAATCACCGCTGATTCAATATATGAGTTTTTCCGAGCGGCCCATAATATTGAAGTGATTGAGCGGCTAATTGCAGCCGGTATCCACTGGCCAGCAGTCAGCCAAACAGCCAGCGGTAATCAACCGCTTAAAGGACAAAGTTGGGTGATTACAGGGACGCTTGAAAGCATGGGACGCGATGAGGCCAAAGCCAAACTACAAGCGTTGGGTGCCAAAGTTTCTGGCAGTATTTCTGCCAAAACCAGTGCCCTATTAGCGGGTGAAAAGGCGGGTAGCAAACTTGCTAAAGCCGAAAGCTTAGGTGTAAAAGTAGTTAGTGAACAAGACTTTTTATCCTTATTACAGGATAATGCTTAAATTACAGGATAATGCTTAAAATTTTTTGATAGATATAGAGCTTACGATTTAATATCTCAAATCCGTTATGGGATTAATTAATTTAAGGCTATGACAGTTTTTAATCAGCGTTAATCACCAAAACCTATGTTACAAAATGGGCTTGATTTATTATTTCGCGTAAGAATAATTACAAAAGAACTGTTAAATAACGGTTTTTTGCTAACAATGTGATAGCTTATTTGGTTTATGATAAGCGCACGTAAACAGATGATCTTACTTATGTTTTTAGGGTATAACGGTCGTCTTAATAACACTGGAGGAAGTTATGAAATCTATTAAAAATGTTGCATTGATTGCATTAGCGGCTATTTCAACGGTTGGTATGACAGCGTGTACCACCACCAATGGCGTAGGTTCAGTACCAGGTTCAGGTCGTGCTGCGGTAAATGGTGCAGTAGCGGGTGCAGCAATTGGTGCATTAGCAGGCTCTGACGGTGACCGTAACGACATCGGTAAAGCGGCTGCCATTGGCGCAGCAACCGGTGCAGCCGGTGGTTACATCCTAAGCACTTCACCAAACTACCCATACCAGCGCTAATCCGTTAGCCTTGATCAAAAAAAGCCAGCGATATGCTGGCTTTTTTACGTCAGGAAAATTATCTTTTGAGCGAAATAATGGGTATCAATAACTTGATATAAAAACTAGGTATGAAAAAATTAGTATAAAATTGGCAATAAAAAAACCACCTTAAAAATATTATAAGGTGGTTTTGAATATGGTGGATCGTCCGCGACTCGAACGCGGGACCAACGGATTAAAAGTCCGCTGCTCTACCAACTGAGCTAACGATCCAAACTTTTATTAACTTAAATGATTTTAAAAATTTGGCTTATTAAGCAAATTCTTAATTACATCGTTGTCATTAAGTGAGTGCATATTATACGCAGAAAAAAGACCTTTGCAAGCGTTTTTTTATATTTTTCGCAAAAACCTGATAAATTGGTGCAAAACGCCAAATACTGCCTAGATTGCCCGATAATAGCTGATTAATTGCTATTCACCACCCCCATTTAAAGCATCAACAGGATTGAGGCGGGCTGCATTACGTGCAGGCACAAACCCAAAGATAACGCCGATTAAAGTCGAGCAAACCACGGCAGCGATAATCGATGTGGTAGAGAAAATCACTTGGAATTGGCCACTGGCAAATTTGTTGACCGTTGTGCCAATCAAAAAGGCCCCCGCAATCCCCAAGATACCACCGATAATACACACCAAGATGGCTTCAATCAAAAACTGCTGCATGATATCACTTTGTCGTGCGCCAACCGCCATACGCACCCCAATTTCACTGGTACGTTCAGTGACTGAAACGAGCATGATATTCATCACCCCGATGCCCCCAACAATCAAGGAGATAATCGCCACTGATGATATCAAGAGGGTCATGGTATTGGTGGTGGTTTCAATGGTTTGACGAATGGAGTCCGCATTTTGAATACGGAAGTCATCTGTGCCATGACGTTGGGTAATTAAGTCCGTGACGGCTTTTTCAGCGGCACTACTGGATACCGTGTCTTTGACCAGTACCACAAAGCTGTCTAAGTTGTTTTTTCCCAGCATACGATACATGACAGTGGTGTAGGGCAGATAGAGCGTTGGGGTGTCACTGTTTGGCATAAATGCGCGTTGTGAGGGACTTAGCACGCCGACCACACGCGCTGGAATATTACCCACAAGAATAACCTTGCCAATTGGGTTGGCATCATCAGGAAAAAAAGTTTCTCGAGCGTTGTCATCAATAATTAAATCTTGCGCTAAGGTTTTGATGTTCTCTTTGTTAAAGATTTGACCTTGGGCGACTTTTTCACCCGTGACGTTCATGTAGTCTTGTCCGACACCGCTGACGTTGACCGTGGTCTCGGTATCGCGATAACGCGCGGTAACACTGGTGGCAACCACCGGGCTAACACTGGCCACATAAGGTTGGGCAGCCACCGCTTCTGCGTCATCATCGGTGAGGTTTGGGGTATGGTATTGCCGTCTTGGATCACCGAAACGATAACCATCACGAATGGTTAAGGTATTGGTACCCAATGAGCTAATATTTTCCAAGATTTTTTGTTGTGAGCCTTGACCCAAACCAACCACAGAAACCACAGAAGCGATACCGATGATAATCCCCAGCATAGTGAGTAAGGTACGCATTTTGTGCGCCCGCATCGCCAATACTGACATTTTAAAAGCTTCAGTTAGGCGATCAAAAAAAGCGGTAAGGCCAGCTTTTTGGGTAAAACTCAGGTGATGAATGTCTTCGCGTTGGGTTGAGGTCTGATTGGTATAATAATCTTGTAAAATCTGACCATCTTTGATTTCAACCACGCGTTGCGCCTGTGAGGCGAGCGCCGGGTCATGTGTTACCATGATGATGGTATGACCTTGGGCATTAAGGTCGTGCAAAATCTGCATCACATCTTCACCGGATTTACTATCTAGCGCGCCGGTTGGCTCATCGGCCAAGATGATATCACCACCATTCATTAACGCACGAGCAATTGATACGCGCTGCTGCTGTCCACCCGATAACTGTGTCGGACGATTGCCAGTTTTACCTGAAAGTCCAAGGTCGGTCAGTAATTTTTCGGCACGGGCTTCGCGTTGTTCGGCGGGCATCCCAGCATAAATCGCAGGTACCGAGACATTGTCACGTGCGCTGATATCACCCAGCAGGTGATAGCGCTGAAAGATAAAGCCAAAATGCTCGCGCCGTAGTTCGGCTAGCTCATCCGCACTGAGTTTATCAACCGCTTTGCCATAGATATGGTAACTACCTGCTGTTGCTTGGTCTAGGCAACCTAAGATATTCATCAAGGTGGATTTACCAGAGCCGGATTGGCCAATAATCGCGATCATCTCCCCCTGATAAATACGTAAGTTAATGCCATGTAACACACGGATTTTTTCATCACCGGCCGGAAACTCGCGAATCAGGTTTTTGATTTCGATAATTGGCGCATCGCTGCGTTGATTTGCCGAATCATTAGTCATGGGTGGGTTAGGCAAGGGTGTCGGGGGTGTTGCTCGATTGGTTATGCTCATCCTGTGCACCCTACATCATTGACGCACGAGCACGGGCAGAACCCATACTTGAGTTGCCACCGCTGCCACTATTTGTGCTTTCACCAATCACCACTTTTTGACCTTCAGTGATACCGCTGATGATTTGGGTGTTGACTCGATTGGTCACGCCAACTTTGACAGGTTGCTGTTTGGTGGTACCATCGGCTTGCACCACTTGGACATAAGTACCGAGTTTGGGGTCGCGTTTGACCGCAGCCGCTGGCACGTTAAGCGTATTGGTAACGTTGTTTTCAACAATATATACTTGAGCGGTCATGTTAATGCGCAATTGACCATCAGGATTGGGCACATCAAAGTAGCCAATATAATACACCGCCGCATCTTTGCTCGTGGAGGTGCTCGTGGCAGTCGTGCCTTCAGGCGCAGGCTCGATAGCTTTTAAGGTGGCATTAAAGCGTTGATCTGGTGCGCCAATGATATTAAAGTAAACCGGCATCCCGGGTTTGAGGTTAATCACATCCGCTTCGGAGATTTTAGCCTTGATGCGTACCGTGTTCAAGTCCGCCAAGGTCACAATGGTGGGCGCTGTTTGGTTGGCATTTACCGTTTGACCTTGCTTCGTGGTAACCGAAATCACCGTACCATTCATCGGTGCGGTAATTCGCGTATAGCCCAAGTTTTGTTCTGCGGTATTGACCTCGGTTTGTGATTTACGAATACTCGCTTGTGCGGTGGCAATGTCGGCTTGACTGGCGACGATATTAGCCTGTGCGGTACGAATCGCATTTTGCGCGGCTAACACATCTGCTTGGGCGGTCTTTAACGAAGTTGCTGCACGCTCCAGCTCTTGACGCGATACCGCATTACTGGCAGCGAGATTCTTCATACGGTTGTATTCAGTTTGTGCTTGGGACAATGTGGCTTGACGACTCGCCAAGTCAGCACGCGCAGTCGCCAAAGCTTGTTGGCGTGTGGCATAGTTCGCGCGTGTACTTTCTAAATTAGCCATGCTTTGTTGTAAAGAAGCTTGTTGATTGGTCAAGGTGTTGCGTTGTTTAATCGGGTCGATTTGGGCAATGATATCACCCTGTTTGACCATATCGCCAACATCAACGTACAGGCGTGTGACCTCGCCAGATACTTGCGCACCGACATCGACCTGATCGACGGCTTCGATTTTACCCGTTGCCATCACGCTATTTTCCAAGTTGCTACGCGTCACTGGGGCGGTAATGTAATTGGGTTGGACAGGTTTGGGCTTTAAAAAATAATATGCAACGGCAATGATTCCTGCCAAAATTAAGGCGATAACCGCCCATTTAAGCCATTTTTTTTGGGTCGTGGTCATAGTGGTAGATCTGTCTACTTAGTCAAAATCAAAGAACAAGCACGGCTCGCTACCAAAAGTAGTTAAACCGTAATAAATAAAAAAATTAAATTGCATTTATTCGGAGAGCTGTGTAAATAGCTTAAAGGATGGCAGTAACTATTTCCAATAAAAAGATAACCGTTTAAAAGTCTTGATATTTTAACGGATAGAGATTTCAGAAGTTTTGTTTTGTTGTAAATAATTAATAAAATGAAAAAACATCAGTTCATCAATATTTTTTTAAATCGTAAAATTTTGGCTAACTTCATGTATTGGTAAACATATATCAGTGGAGCAATCGAGTGCCAGCGACTAATAACGCGGC
>CALJUC010000064.1 GCA_937975585.1 uncultured Moraxella sp.
CGCCAACCATTAAAGCCATAGACAGAATCTAAACATGTAGAGTCATGGGCGTAGTACTGGCGGACGCGGGTTCAACTCCCGCCATCTCCACCATCTTTCGATTATCAAAGATTGTTACAATTAATCATTGTTAGTCAAAAAAAACCTTAAAAACCCTTGTAAATTCAGCGTTTACAGGGGTTTTTTATTGGTATTTTTATTCAATGTTGGTTAATGTTGGTTATTGTCTTTTAATGTTTATCAAGCTAATATTGCACACACGCCACACACGAAAACACACACAATGCCACTATCAGACAGCCAAGTTAAAGCCTTAAAACCACAAGAAAAACGCTACTCAAAATCGGATGGCGAAGGCTTATCTATTGATGTAATGCCAACTGGTAAAAAGTCATGGACGCTTGAGCTTGTCAAACATGGCAAACGCACACGCAAAAAACTAGGCACTTACCCCACACTATCGCTAAAAGATGCACGAGAACTTGCCCAAAAAGAGCGCAAACAAGCGATTATGGGTGTTAAAGATGTAACGCTTGGCGAAGTGATAGATGAATGGATTGAATTGTATAGTAAGGCATGGACTAGCGAGAAATACCGCTATACCGTTTTGTATAGAATCGGTTTAGTGACTGACAACTTACGCCATCGCATGATATACGATATCACGCGTAAAGATATTGCCAGCCAAATCGCGCCTATTGTCGCTGAACAGAAAAAAGTAACGGCTGACCGCGCCCTACGAAATATTAAGGCAATCTTTGACTATGCGATTGTACGAGATTATATCCAGTCAAACCCCTGTCATCTTGTCGAAAAGATGATACCTGAGCATACAGTGATAAATATGGCTTGTCTGCCGTTTGAGCAAATGCCAAAGTTTTGGGCAACCGTCAATCAAGCTGAAATTACTAACGAAGTGCGTATTGCTTTAGCTTTATATAATTACCTAGCAGTCCGACCAAACGAATTAGCAAATGCAAAGTGGAATGAGATTGACTTAGAAAAAGGTATATGGCTGATACCAGCGCACCGCATGAAAATGCGTAAAGAACACATGATACCGCTTGCCAGTCAACCGCTTGAGCTTTTTAAATGGCTGTATGAACACAGAAAAAGCGATGAGTATGTTTTTATCAATCGCACCAATCTAGCCAAGCCCATGCCAGTAGAGACGCCTTTAGCCGCCATCAAACGCGCAGGATTTGCGGGCAAGATGACCACACACGGTTTTAGGGCATTGTTTAGCACCCACGCAAATAACTCAAAACTATGGGATAGTGACGTGATTGAACGCTGCCTTGCCCATGTTGAGAAAAACAAAGGCAGGGCAGCATATAACCGCGCTGAGTATTGGGAGCATAGAGTTAAACTCATGCAATGGTGGGCTGATATTGTAAGTGAGTGGGTAGACGCTAGTTTGTGATTAACTCAAAAACAATTTGCGCTCATCGGTTCGGCGTTTAGTAAGCCCTGCCAATACCTTGCCGTTAGCTTTATCCCAGCGTAAAAACTGGTCAGCCGCACCCTTGTAATCTTTGGCATTTACTTTTTTGAGTAACGTGCTATTGCGTAGATTTTCTTGCCCCAGGTTATAGCAGAACGACACGAGCGCATCGAATTGGTTTTGGGTGATAGGCACTTGCACATAGCGATTGACTGCATCCTCGTACTTGCCAAGCATTTTATCGAGTAGCTTATCTGCATCCGCTTCGCTGATTGGCGCGTCTCTTAACGTCACTTTGCTCCCATCGGTGTAGTATGTTGCACCGTAACCGATAGTAGGCACACCTGCTGGGCATAGATACGGCTTTGCTCTAAAGCCTTCGTATTGCTTGATAATCGCCTTTCCTTTACTGCTTGTTTTCATGACATCCCCCTTGTATGATTTCTTCATGAAGTAATTTTTTCAGCTGCTTATTTTCATCGACTAGCGCTTGATAATCCGACTTTAACTGCTCGTATAGCTTGGTTAATGCGTCAAATTTTGCCAGTGCATCGTTGAGTAATTTTTTTAGACGCCTAAATATCTTTGAGTAGTTTCTTATGAGTAGCACCACAAGCCCAAGGATGACTACCATCAGACACCGAGCTACTATCGTTTGTCTTGACGGTCTAAATACCTCGCTACCCCAGTCCGCCCAAATCAGCATAGTCCATAGCAGAATC
>CALJUC010000065.1 GCA_937975585.1 uncultured Moraxella sp.
CATTATCCGCGTTAGATGCCAAGTTACGTGTGCAGATGCAATCAGAGCTAAAACGATTACAGCGGGAATTGGGTATTACCTTCGTATTCGTGACCCATGACCAAGAAGAAGCCTTGTCGATGTCGGATCGTATCGCGGTCATGAAAGCCGGCGTGTTCCAACAAATCGATAGCCCTATTGGTATCTATGAAAGCCCCGCTAACCTATTTACCGCCAACTTTATTGGTGAAACCAACTTCTTTAAAGCTCGTGTCTTAAGCGTGGGTGATACCACCATTGAAGTCGAAGTGATTGAGCAGCAAGACGGTTTCCACCCAATCCGCCATTTACCAAAACCACGCTTCAATGTGCAAGCCGGTCAAACGGTCAACTTACTGTTACGTCCTGAAGATATTCGCGTCTATTACACCCACGAAGGCCATGAAGGCTTGGTTGGTAACGTCGTTGACAGTGCCTATAAAGGCAGTACGCTTGACTCAGTCATTAAGCTAAAAAATGGCAATATCGTCAAAACGTCTGAATACTTTAACGAAGACGACCCGAACTTTAACTATAAACTTGGTCAAGAAGTGCGTGTTGACTGGGTAGATGGCTGGGAGTGGATTTTGCCTGATGAATAATGTGCCGATTGCCTCGCCCGCTGCTGCGACTGTGGCTCGCGTTCCACATGATCGCCAGACGTTTCGCCGTGCTACCTTATTTGTGATTTGGGCATGGCTGATTATCTTCGCGCTGTTACCGAATTTGATTGTGATTGCCGCAAGCTTTTTGACGCGTGATGAAGATACCTTTCTAAAACTACCGGTCACCTTCGAAAACTATATTCGTTTGATTGACCCGCTATATCTCAAAGTCTTTTTACACTCGCTGTCAATGGCGGCAATTACCACCATTATCTGTTTACTACTGGGTTATCCCTTTGCGTGGCTCGTGAGTAAAGCCCAAAAAAAATGGCAGTCGCTGTTGATGCTGTTGTTGGTAATCCCCTTTTGGACCAACTCACTGGTGCGTCTATACGCGGTTAAGCTGATTATGGCGGCCAATGGTTTGTTGAGCTCTACACTGATTAGCCTAGGACTCATTCATGAGCCGCTACAGATTTTGTATACCCAAAAAGCGGTCATTGGCGGCTTGGTCTACTTGCTATTCCCGTTTATGGTGTTACCACTGTATGCGGTATTTACTGATTTACGTGAAGACATGGTACTTGCCTCAAAAGACTTGGGCGCCAATAAAGTACAAACCTTTTGGCATGTGATTTTGCCATTGACCACACCGGGGATTATCTCAGGCGTGCTATTGGTGCTATTACCGGCAATGGGTATGTTCTATGTCGCGGATATCTTGGGCGGCTCGCGTAACTTACTCGTGGGTAATATCATCAAGTCGCAATTCTTGGATGCCCGCGATTGGCCATTTGGCGCAGCGGCCAGTGTGCTCTTGACCATCGCGATGGCCGTGCTAATTTTGGCGTATCGAGCCAGTAGCAAACGCATCGGCAAAACCGATTACAACGAAGTGGCATAAGGAGGCTGACATGAGCAATTCAATGAAATGGCTGTCACGCCTATATCTGACCGTGATGTATCTCATCATGTTTGCCCCGATTGCGGTGATGGTACTGTTTTCTTTTAACGCGTCAAAAGTGGGTTATCAGTGGGGCGGCTTTAGTCTACACTGGTACCAAGCGTTGTTTGATAATGCGGCGATGATGCAGGCAGCATGGCACTCAGTCTTACTTGCCGTGGTTGCCGCAACGATTACCACAGCCATTGGTGGCCTGACCGCGATGTCATTACAACGTTATGACTTTAAGGGAAAATCAGTCCTGCAAGGTCTGTTATTCGTGCTGATGATGTCGCCAGAGATTGTATTGGCGATTTCGCTATTGGCGCTATTTTTGATTATTGGCTTTCAGCTAGGCTTTATCACGCTGCTGATTGCGCACATTACCTTTTGTCTACCGTTTGTGGTGATTACCGTAACTGCACAGCTAAAAAGCTTGGACAATCGTATCTTAGAAGCCGCGCGAGATTTGGGTGCCAGTGAATTCACGGTGATTCGCACTATCTTGATACCGATTATGATGCCAGCAATTTTGGCCGGTTGGGTGTTGGCATTTACCTTATCACTGGATGACGTGGTGGTATCGACCTTCGTCACGGGCCCTGATTTTGAGATTTTGCCATTACAGATTTATTCGATGGTACGCGTGGGCGTGAAGCCTGAGGTCAATGCGGTGGGTACGATTTTACTGGGTATTTCGCTGCTTGGTCTTATCATTTCACAACTATTGCTAGCCAAGCGCGCCTTGGCTAATAAACGTTAAGGAGAGCCGTATGATCAATCGACGACGCTTTTTGGGCTACGGCTTGGGATTGGGTGGCATGGGCTTAGGCGCAAGCTTAGGTCTAGTCGGTTGCCAAAAGCCCGCTGAAACAGCAGCCGAAGGTGCAGCATCAGCCGCCGCTCCAACGGGTGGCGGCAAGGTAGTCAATGTCTATAACTGGACGGAATACATCTCGGATCAATTACTCAAAGACTTTACCGCCGAAACCGGCATTGAGGTCATCTACAGTACCTTTGACTCCAACGAAGCCATGTATGCTAAGCTCAAGCTGATGAACGGCAGTGGTGATTATGACGTGGTATTCCCAGGTACAGACTTTGTCGATAAGATGCGCAAAGAAGCGATGCTTGAGCCACTCGACCACGCCAAGCTAACCAACTTTGGTAATTTGGGTAAAACCTTTATCAACGCGCCATTTGACCCCGAAAATAAATACAGTATCCCGTATCTATGGGGTTCATCGGGGATTGCGGTTAATACCCAACGTATTGATAAAGCGACGATTACCACGTGGAACGACCTGTGGAAACCCGAGTATGAAGGTCGCGTCATGCTGATGAACGACTTACGTGACGTATTCACCATGAGTTTGCTGACGCTTGGCTATAATGGTAGTACCCGTGACCCTGAGCATATTCGCCAAGCTTATGAAAAGTTGACGACACTGATGCCAAACGTGCGTACCTTCAACTCGGATGCACCGCGGATGCCGTTTATGGAAGGCGAAACCTATCTTGGTTTGGCGTGGAATGGTGAAGTCATCATGGCACAAGATCAAGGGATGCCAGAGCTTGACTTTGTCTATCCCAAAGAAGGCGCCATTATGTGGATGGATAATATGGTCATCCCCAAAAATGCCAAAAACCGCGACAATGCCTATAAATTTATCGACTTTATCTTGCGGCCAAAATACTCAGCGATGCTAAGTGAAGAAATTGGCTATGGCTCGCCTAATGAAGCCGCGAAAAAAGAAATGCCACCTGAATTGGCGAACAATGCCATCGTCTATCCACCAGCGGAGTTGCTCAAGCATGCGATGTTCCGTGAGGATGTTGGCGATGATACCATGGCGCTGTACCAAAAATATTGGGATCGGCTAAAAGTCGATATGTAACCTAACCTTGAGTGGATAAAAAAGCCCCTGTATCATGACCGGGGCTTTTTTTGAGGAGATTTTTACCGCTTGGCTGATAACGGTGGCAAAGATAGTTGCCCTTGTGTGATTACAAATGGCACCAACCAAAACTGTGTATCACGTGGTTTGACCAATTCAATCGGTATAGCTTGCTGATGCCTATCTATCGTTGGATAAATCAGCCATGCCTGCCTTGCTGCCGTTTCATTGGCATAGGTTAGCAGCTGATACATATCTGATAAGCGAATATCACCAACTGAGCCGATGTTTTTCCATTTGATATCCGCGACAATGCGTTGTTGCCCTTGACGGTAGTCCATCAATAAATCCGGTTTCATTGACAATAGCGGCAATCCTTGTCTCATGACCAACGCTTGCGAATGCTGCGCTTTGACGTGGCTAAACTGCTGCCTAGTCACATGGGTGACCAATTGTTTAGTCACATGGGTGACCCATTGTTCGAACGCGGTTTGCATATTAATCAGTAAGCTAGGACTTGGGGCTTTATCGACACTGGGTAACGCTTGCTGTGCGGTCAATATCGCGTAGCTTAAGCGTAATAGCATATTGGCAGGCTGACGTAACGCAGGCATTCGCTGTTGCAGCTCTTGTTGGCTTTGCTGAAACACATTCTCTATCTGTGCAAGCGTCGGTTGGTACAACGCAGTAACCCCTTGCCAACTCATCGGCAAAGCTGACAACGAGAGTATGCCCAGCTGAGTCAATCGCTGATACGCGGTTTTGACCAAACGGTTACTCGCGGTATCAGGCGCAAACTGGTCACGCTCACTATAAAACTTATGCGGCTGATGCGCATTATGGCGTAACTGTTGGGTTAATAGTAGTTTACCTTGAATATACGATTGGTTTTGCTCGGTGGTTTGGTAGTGCTGATTGGGCTGATACTGGTTAAACCACTGATAAAAACATTGACCAAGCCACATTGGGATACTTTCTTGGGCATAGTCAAAACGGGTCTGTGGTGCGATGACTGGTAGCTGTTTGGGATTTAAGCCCGGCCAAATCGTGGCAAGCATGGTCTTAACCCACGCTCGAGTTTCACCAAGATTCACCTCACTAAACTGTGCAATTTTGGGCAAAACCTCAAGTAGCATGCCACTGGGTAACTGAATGACACCCAAATAGTGCCCAACCACAAGCTGCCATGTGCCACGCGACCGCTGCACCGCAAAACCAATAAAGTTTTGCTCAATCAACCAATCAAAATCCGCTGCATAGACAAAATCTTGTGCGGTTAGTACGGCATGTTCAAAGGTGGTCATCAGCGGCATATCACACCAACCTTTGTGCTAAGGCTAAGACTGATATAGCGCATGATAAGTAGCAACTTGATCTAAGGCTTCCGAATGAATGACAAAGCCATGTGGTTTGCCATAACCGTTAAAGCCACCCATACCATTTGGTACTGTAGCACTAACGATTGCATTACCCAATATCGACTGTAGCACCTGACCATTACCCCCACTGGCTTGAACCAGCTGCGGGATAATTGCCTGTTCAAAGGCGCTTGCCAATCCCGCCAAATCATCAACCTCCATCAAAAAGCTATGCCCCAATTGGCTGTCCTGACCTAACTGCTGACTAACTTTGTGATTAAGTGCCGTTAACAGTTTGTCCAATTCAATCACTTGTCCATCTACTTCGATAACACCCAGCAAATCCGGCTGTGGTGAACAGTCAATAAAACGAAAGCGACGACGAAACGCCATATCCAAGGGTGCCAAAGAATGGTCTTGGGTGTTCATAGTGGCGTAAATATCAACATTGCTGGGCACGCTAAACGGCTGTTTTGAATACGCCAAATTCACCTGTAATGCACTCGCCTGCCCGGCACGTTTAGTTGGTTCTATCAGCGACATTAACTCACCAAATACCCGCGCGACATTGGCACGGTTAAGTTCATCAATCAGCATGGCATAGCGATGATTTGGGTCTTGACAAGCACGCTCACACAGCGTCAGAAATGCGCCCTTCTCGATATGATAGCTAACTTGTCCATTGATTGTCGTTGGTCGCAGCCCCTCAACAAATTCTTCATAACCATAGGCTTGGTGAAAACTGACGAAGCTAAACCGCTCAATCGTGACCTGCGTTTGTGTCTTTACGGCCTGGTGATAATCATCAAGTTGATGCTGCAAATCCTGCAATAACGGCAAACTGTCTTCTAACAAAAACCAATTCCTCGATTCGTCTTTATCAAAAAACGCTTGGCTGGCTCGTTGATATTGTTTGACGGTAACAGAGTTAGGATTACTATAGGTCATTAATACTGACCATGCTGCAGACGTTAAATTCTTGTTTTGACTTAAATCTGCTTTTGCCTTAAAAATCTCATGCTGTAAAATCTCAGGAACTTTTAATAGTGTTTTTCCTTGCTTTCTTTGCTCCAAGAAAACCAAACAAATCACTTCGCGCCAACTGAGTGGCTCAACCAACGCTGTTAATAACGTCTGTCCATCCGCCAACGGTAGCATTTCAGTATATGCCTGTGCCAATTGTTGCAGGCGATAAGTCTTACCCGTGCCTGCCACGCCTGTGTAAATGATATTTTTTGGTTGGATAACGTCAATCATAGTGGTTAATTTTCTTCACTCACAATTTTCATACCGGCCGCTTTTGCGCCACGCGTACCGCCTGTTAAAATCACGATATCACGGCTATCATCAAAGCTATTGAGCTTATCTGCGGCCTTGCCTGCCTTAGTACCGCCACCACAAAGCACATATACCGTCCCTTGGGTATCTGCTAATAGCGCTGGCGTGAGGCTATCGAGCGGCTGATGCGCGGCATATTTAATATGCCCTTCCTGATAAGCACTGCTATCGCGCACATCCCAAATGGTAACATCGGCACTTGGGGTAAATTCAGTAATGGCTTGTTCACGTATCATAATGATTTCCTAATTTTTTTCGTCTTAAATGTACAGCGTTGATTCGTATTATCAAGACTTTGACGAATTTTGGCAAATCCTGTTTCTTATTTAGGATAAATACCAAACTAAAAGTTTTTTATTTATAAAAATAATTATTGTTACTGTTTCTTTGCTAATCCATTCCATTAGGTTATATTATCTGCCCAAAATAAAAATTTTTATGACTTTATTTACTTAAAATAGTTAGGAGCGTGTATGGCTGTTGATACCACCAAACACATTGACCATCACGATATCCCATTGCGCAATGACCCAAAAAAGGTCGCCATGGCATCGATGATTGGTACGGCAATTGAGTTTTACGACTACTATATTTATGCCGCGGCTGCGGTATTGATTTTTAATACCCAATTCTTTGACAAGTCTGACCCCGGTGCAGCGACGTTGTTATCACTATCGACATTGGCACTGGCTTTTATCGCGCGTCCTATTGGTTCGGCATTGTTCGGACACTTTGGTGACAAACTTGGCCGTAAAAAAACCTTGGTTGCGTCATTATTGACTATGGGTTTATCAACCGTTGGTATCGGTCTACTACCGACTTATGCACAGGCAGGTATTTTAGCCCCGATTTTATTAAGCCTATTACGTGTCGGTCAAGGGATTGGCTTGGGTGGCGAATGGGGCGGTGCAGCCCTTGTCGCTACCGAAAACGCCCCTGCAGGCAAACGCGCTTGGTATGGTACGTTCCCGCAGTTAGGCGCACCAATCGGTCTATTTTTGGCCAATGCGGTTTTCTTTATTATCAGCTATACACTTGGTAAAGAGGCATTGATTGAGTGGGCATGGCGTATTCCATTCTTGATTTCAATTATCTTGGTTGGGGTTGGTTTATGGGTACGTTTGACCTTGCATGAAAGTCATGTATTCCGCACGGCTGAGCAAGAAGGCAAAAAAGTTAACGCACCGGTTTTCAAAGTGATGACGCAATACTGGAAGCCAATTTTACAAGGCACGTTTGTCATGGCAGCGACTTATGTTCTGTTTTATATCATGACCGCATTCGTGCAAGTGTATTCAAAAACCCCAGTTGGCGTGTCGCCTGCGGGCCATCCAATGGGTTTGGGGATTCCGACTAATACCTTTACGGGCTTTTTATTAATTGGCGCGATTGTATTCGGTATTTTTACCAGTATCTCTGGGATTGCTGCCGATAAGATGGGACGCAAAAAGTGGTTAACCTTGGTCACAATTGGTATTATGGCGTTTGGCATTGCAATGCCGCTATTCTTGACTCATGGTACACCAATGAGCGTACTGGCATTCTTGGTCATCGGTATGGCACTGATGGGTATGACCTTCGGCCCGATGGCGGCATTACTGCCAGAGTTGTTCCCAACCGAGGTACGCTATTCGGGTGCATCATTGGCCTATAACTTTGCGGCGATTGTCGGTGCCTCGATTGCCACCCTTGTTGCGATTGAAATCAACAAACTGTATGGTATGATAGGTGTCGGTATCTACGTGTTTATCAATGGTATCTTGTCACTCATTGCCTTGGTAAGTATGAAAGAAACCAAAGATGTGGATCTCATGGATTAATCCATAGATAGCCGTTATACTAAAAACGCTGACTAAGGTTGGCGTTTTTTATGCGGTTTTAAAATACATATAATAGGAAAATTGCCTTATGCAACGCTGCGCTTGGTGTACCTCTGACCCTTTATATCAAGATTACCATGACCATGAATGGGGACAGCCTAGCTTCGATGACCAGCATCTATTTGCCATGCTGTGTTTTGAAGGCATGCAAGCGGGACTAAGTTGGATTACGATTCTCAAAAAACGCGAACATTACTATAAGGTATTTGCAGATTTTGATCCGGTAGCGATTGCCAAATTTGATGAGCAGAAAGTAGCAGAACTCATGCAAGATGCGGGCATTATTCGCAATCGCCTAAAAATCCAAGCCATTATTACCAATGCCAAAGCTTATTTAAAAATCACTGAGAACCAATCTTTCAGCGATTATCTGTGGGCGATGTCCCCCAATGTGGTATTAAATGGGTTAACCCACCAACCCTTGGTAAATCGGCCAAAGACCTTAGCCGATATCCCTGCCAAAACGGAGGTATCGGATAAAATGTCCAAGCAATTGAAAAAAGATGGGTTTAAATTTGTCGGCTCGACGATTTGTTATGCCTTTATGCAGGCGGTGGGCATGGTCAATGACCACACCCAAGATTGTGATTGGTCAACATAAATTATGGTTAGCCGTTAACCGCAACAAGTTTGCTACGGCGATTTTGTAGCCAAGCATCGGCAATCATGACACCAATGCCTGCCCAGATTAACGCAAAGCTCCACAATGCCTCGATGCTTACTACCTCATGTAACACTACCAGTGATAGGATAAACATCAGCGCAGGCTCTAAGTAACTGAGCATACCAAACATATTCACCGGCAATATCTGACTGGCTTGCAAATTGCTATGCATGGCAATCGCACTAATTGCGCCCAAGCCCACTACCAATCCCATCATGAATACTGAACCTGTTATCAAAGCCAACGAACTACCTTGCCATACCAATATCGCCAACGCGATAGGCGCAATAATCGACAAATCAACAAACAAGCCAATCAATGACGGTACCCCTTGCCAACGGCGAAGTGTGTAGTAAATTGGGTAAGTCAAACACACCCACGCGGTTGACCACGATATTGAGCCCGCCAACCAAATTTGTAACGCCACGCCCGCTGCCGCTAAGGCAATGGCTAGCGTTTTAAAACGATTCAGTCGCTCACCAAATACCAAAAACCCTGCCACCACCATCATGAGTGGGAACAAAAAATAGCCCACTGAGACATTCACCGCATGGCCATTAACCGGTGCCCACATAAAGAGCCACAACTGACTGGCCAAAATCGGTGTCGGTAGCACCAACAATAACTTTGAACGCACGGTGGTTAATTTGGCGACAAACTGGCGCAACGTTGCAAAACCGCCGGTCATCAGCATCAATGCCAATAGTCCAAACCACATGGCTACCATACGCCATAAAAACACTTGCGTACCGGTCAATGGTGATAACCAATGGCTATACAAATAAATGACGGCAAATAGGACGTTAGAGAGTAGCGCAAGGCCTAAGCCCCACAATAACCCTTTAGGTCTAGTAAAGGATGATGACACAGCCGCCCCTTTTACACTGGCTTTTGAAGATAGCGAAATAGAAGCCAACAAAGACTTTTCAAGAATTGCCATAGCATTACCCATTAATGATTGCGATTATATAGCCAAAATCGCCTGGTCACTCAAAATATTTGCAACAATTATAATCGGATTTATTGAAAAATTATTTCTATTTTTCTAAAAATATGATAAATTATAGCTAATTAATTTATAATATTGTCTTTTTTTATCATTTTGGCACGAATTTGGAGATTACCATGCAACATGAAATTGATGATATTGATAAACGCATTTTAAATATTTTGCAAGAAGATGCCACCCTGCCACTTAAAAACATCGCCGAGCAAGTTCGTGCCTCGGTAGCAACGTGTCAGCGGCGGATACAATTTATGATGGACACTGGGGTAATTACCAAGCAAGTGGCCATAGTAAACCCAACAGAACTGGGTTTTGATTTGACGGTGTTTATCTTAATCGAAATGGAACGCCAAAACAATAGCCTGCAAGACGGTTTTGAGCGCCTGATGAATCGATTGCCAAATGTCATGAGTTGTTATGAGATTTCGGGTGATTATGACTTTTTACTGTTAGTACATGCCAAGAACATGGCCGACTATCACCGCTTTACCCGCGACTATCTCAACTTTGAAAACAACGTGCGCAGCTTTAAGAGCCAATTTGTGATGAACTTCTCCAAAGTCGGTACCAAAATCGAATTGGACTAGGGTGTGTCCCTATTTGAATAATGCGGCTAAAAATGTGATAAATTGCCCGCAAAACAAGGCAAGTCTTGCAGACAATATTGAAATATTGGCAAAAGATTTAACGAAGTTTTGCCAAATTTAGCCATTTTTCGACCATTAAAAATTGATTGTTTCGAATTAGGGACACACCCTAACACCCTTTTTGTAGCTAGCCTAGTGTTTATTAGGCTAAGCCAACTTACACAATCGGCTGCTTACGATAAAATATCGCCGCGGGCAATGATAGACCAAGTACCAATGCCCCGGTAATAAACATCGCATTGAATGCATAATTGAGCATCTGCACAAACAACGTCTGGTCATAGCCGAAATAACCCAACTGTACCAGACTAATCATCGCCTTGTACGCGGTCACCCCTGGCATCATGCACAACAGCGCGGGTACCAAAATTGTCTTTGGCGTTATCAAATAGCGCTTTGCCAAATAAATCGACAAAAATGCCGTTACCACTGCCGCCACAAAGCTTGTCAAAACCAAGTTAACCCCAAACTGGATTAATAGCTCGCGCAAGCTATAGCCTATCGCGCTGATAAGCAAACTCTGCCAAATATAATGCCGTGGCACATTGACCATCAAACTCCAACCAAGCGTCATCAAGGCTGCAAAAAACGCGGCTTGTGCCAGACTGATGAAGTCGATTGCCATCTGCGTGATTCCTTAAATTCTTCTGTATTTTTTCTAAGCCCAAAATGATGATGGATTGGTTATAAGCAGCCTACTATCCACTAAAGCCCCAATATTTGACCCCCAATAATAACAGCGCAAGCACAATGCCAATACAAGTCATCAAGGTCAAAATCACGACAAACATAAAGCGCCCCATACCCATATTCATATAGCCTTTGAGCATATCTGACAGCGAGTTAATCAGTGGAAAACTCGGAATCAAAAGCACCACACTTGATGCAATCGCAATATGCGGGTCATTACCAATGTGGAGCCACCAACCCATGCCACTAAGCACCGAACCGCAAAATGCCGCCGCCAATGCCGTTACAAACGGGTTAAAGAAACTTCTTGTCAGCCAATGCCGTACCAATGCGGTCACCGTGGCGGCAACAAAGGTCACTAGCGCTACAGGAATATCCCCACCCGCCAAATAAGCAAAACACGCACACGCCATGCCTGCCATCGGTGCGGTCAGCCATATAGGATAGGTATGCCGATCGAGCGCATCAAATCGTTCGGTGGCATGCTCAAGGGTACTGGTCATCGGTAGACGCTCAAGCTCAAGTATCAATTGCTGAATTTGGATAATAATGCCGACATTAATGGCATTGGTCGTTGATGAGCGTAGCGTGGTAATACAGCGATTATTATAAATCGTGGTAACGGTAATCCCATTAAACGCTAGACTACACTCAACACTCGCGACCCCAAGCGCGAATCCCAAGCGCTTACATAAATCCACCACAGTAGATGACTCTGCCCCATATTGCATCAGCAATAACCCACACCGGACACATAGCCGAGTGATCTGCTGTTGGTCCTCATAGGCCATATAGGGCAAGCGCTTTGGTGTGCCTTGGATACCAGTGGCGATAGGTAAGATATTATCAATAGTAGGTATGGTTTTAGACATTATCTATCCTATCAATGGTCATTACAGGGTAAGGCTTGTCAATATCAACGGTTAAGTTTACATATTCTAGCCGTTTAACCTCGATATTTAACAGCTAAACTTCACCAATTTTTAGAAAAATTATACGGATTAATTCGCACGCTAGACAAGGCGCTTATTAGCCAATTTGAATGACCCGAAGCACATCTTAGTTCTGACAAGTATGCTATTAATGGCTGGTCACGAATACGAAATTTAGCTAAGTTTATTCGACTA
>CALJUC010000066.1 GCA_937975585.1 uncultured Moraxella sp.
CGCTTCCTCTGTCTATGGCCGCAGTCCTCTGCGTTTGTGCTTCATCAATCAACCAACTCATCCCTTCACTTCTGAGGAGACGTGTCAGAAAGTCATAATCACTTTCATTGCTTTGGTTTCTGCCGCGTGTTTGAACACGTCATAGGCCTTTTCTAGCTCAGCAAATTTGAAGTGGTGGGTCGCCAATTTGTCCATTGGTAACTTACTGCACTCACAGGCTTTTAATAGCATACCTGTCGTGTTGGTGTTAACAAGACCGGTGGTAATGGTTAAGTTTTTAATCCACAGTTTTTCAATTTCAAAGTTTACTGATTGACCATGAACACCAACGTTGGCCAAGTTGCCGCCTTCTTTAACAACTTTTTGGCAGATATCCCAAGTTGCTGGTAGGCCGACAGCTTCCATCGCACAATCGACACCGCGGCCATTGGTAATGGCTAGAATTTCTTTAACAGCATCTTGGGTTGCTGAGTTGACCGTATGCGTCGCGCCCATTTCTTTGGCCATTTGTAAGCGGTTGTCATCAACGTCAACCACGATAATGGTTGATGGTGAGTAGAATTGAGCGGTCAATAGACAACCCATACCGACAGGGCCTGCACCAACGATAGCGATGCTGTCGCCTGGTTTTACTTCACCGTATTGTACCCCGATTTCATGACCAGTTGGCAACGCATCTGATAGGAATACCGCGACATCGGTATTTAGGTTTTCTGGTAGGCGATAAAGTGAGTTGTCAGCGAATGGTGTGCGTACATACTCGGCTTGGGTACCATCAATCATATAACCCATAATCCAACCGCCACCTTGTTGGCAGTGTGAATACAGTTGTTTTTGGCAGTTTTCACATGAACCACAACGGCTAACACACGACACGATAACGCGATCGCCTTTTTTAAAGTTTTTGACGCTTGCGCCAACTTCTTCAACAATGCCGATACCCTCGTGACCTAAGATACGACCCGTCCATTCGCCCGTTTCTTTACGCGCAGTTTCTTCAATTTCTGGGTTTTTACCTTTCCAAATACCCAAGTCAGTGCCACAAATGGTGGTTTTTTCCATGCGGATAATCGCATCGGTTGGTTCGATAATGGTTGGAATTGGTCGGTCTTCAAAGCGGATATCATTTTTGCCATAGTAGGTCTTGGCTTTCATTGTATGTTGCATATTGACGCTCCTAGCTTGATTCATTGTTATAAATAGCGGGTTATCATAAAAAAAGAAAATTATCACTTAAAAAATTATAAAAATTAATTACGTCATTTTCATGACATAAGTTAGTCAACAGATTGACCGTCAGTAGATAAGTGATACGAAGGTTATTATGTCATCGATGAAGCACATCAATACGATTCATCATAAACGCATGCTAAGTGAGTTTCAAGTGGAAGTTAACGATCGCAAGTGTCTTGATTATCGCTGTTTGGGTATAAAAATCATCAAACGGTTTTGAGATAACATGCTAGAATTAAGGCCATTATTGGCTATCTAGAGTTGTTTGCTGTGCTATTGTCTCATCGAAAACGCTTATTACAATTATGGCGGATTGCTGCCCACTATCGTATTGATACCCATTTGCCACTTGACGAAACACCGCAACTTGAGCCGATTGCACGGGCGATTGCGATGCACCCAGCCGCGTGGTTTGCCAAGCCCAACCCTGAGGGCGTAAGACTGGCACTTGAGGAGATGGGCACGCTATTTTTGAAGTTGGGACAGTTACTATCAACGCGACGTGATTTGGTGACACCAGAGATTATTGCGCAGTTGGTGCATTTGCAAGACCGTGTCAAGCCGTTTGATGTCAGTGTGGCCAAAGCCCAAATCGAAAAGCCAGCGAGCCAGGGCGGGCTAGGGCAATCCATTGATGCGTTATTTTCGCGTTTTGATGATGTGCCGTTGGCGGCTGCCTCGATTGCTCAGGTGCATACCGCACGTACCCATGATGGGCGTGAGGTTGTGGTGAAAATCGTCCGTCCGACTATTCGTGAGCAAATCATTGCTGACTTTGAGTTATTGCGGGATTTGGCCACTTGGGTATCAGCACGGATTGAAGCGGCACGTGCGGTGCATATCATTGATGTGGTCGAGGATTATCGTCAAGTCATGCTAAATGAGTTGGACTTGACCTTAGAAGCCATGAATACCACCAAGATGCGTAATAACTTTTTAGGTTCATCTTATATGTATGTGCCGGAAGTCTATGAAGCCAGTACCAATGTCATGGTTATGGAGCGTATCGTTGGTGTCCCGATTTCACAGACGCATGTTTTTGATGAGTTAGGCTATGACCGCGCCAAACTGGCAGAAAAAGGCTTGATTATCTTCTTTACCCAAGTGTTTCGCGATAACTTCTTTCATGCGGATATGCACCCAGGCAATGTGTTTGTCGAGACGTTATCACCGGATTTGCCCAATCCCAATCCGCGCTATATCGCACTTGATTGTTCGATTGTGGGGGAGCTTTCTAAAGCCGACCAGTTGCTCGTGGCAAGACTACTGCTATCCGTGATGAATAATAACTTTACCGGTTTGGTCGATATTATCGCGCGGGCAGGGTGGTTACCACCAACGGCTGACCGTCATGCGTTGATGCGCGATATGCGCCGTACCGTGTCACCCATGATTAGTAAACCGATTAATGAGATTGATTTTGCGGGTGTGTTGGTTTCTGTGTTGGATATTGCGCGACGTTACCATTTGGATATTCCGCCACAACTGATGCTATTGATGAAAACCTTGGTACATGTCGAGGGGTTGGGTCGGGACTTGTACCCGCAGTTGGACATTTGGGCATTGGCAAAGCCGATTTTGACCGCGTGGGTTAAGCAGCAGTTCGACCCAATGCAAAAGCTCAAAGAGGTACGCCAACAATTCCCTGAAATGCTACTGAGTCTGAATGATTTTCCGGCCTTGGTGGATAATAGTTTACAAAGCTTGGCAAATTTGGGTGGCCATCAAGACCAACAGCTACGCGAGATTCAACAAATCCGCTCGGATATGCTCAAAGCGAGGCAGCAAGATTGGATTGCGTTGTTGGGGTTTGTCGGCTCGCTGTTTATTGCGCAGCAAGTGGCTAGCCATGCCATGTGGCAAATCAGTAGTTGGCTAGCACCGGTGTTTTATGTGATTGCGGTTGTGTTTGTATTATGGCGCTTAATGATTTAGTAAGCGCCACAAATAAGTGTCACAGGACCGATAGTTGCACTAAACTAAATTAAGTTAGTGGGCGTGATAATGGTCCACCAAGATTTTGATAATCTGTGGTTGGAATGCTTTGGCTAAGTCATGGCCCATACCTTGAATTAAATGAAACTCAGCATTGGGAATGGCTTTTGCGACAGCGCGTCCATGGGCAGCAGGCAATAAGCCGTCTTTTTCACCATGAATCACGACCGTGGGCTGGGTAATCTTTTTATCGTATTTTGCGATTGAACCCGTGGCTAAGATGGCTTGCAATTGTTGCAATGAACCACGTGGGTGATAACTACGCTCAAAACGCAATCGGACCAAGCGCTCAACTTCTTCTTCATCCACATGATTGGGTGAGCCGATACGCTGCATGACCCATACCCCATACGCCACGACATCTTCCATTTGTGTCGTTTTTGGGTGTGACAATAAGGTTTGTAGCTGTTTAGGTTTGGTCGGGGGTAATAACGGCTTGTTATTACTGGTGAATAGTAAACCAAGTTTTTTGATTTTCTTTGGGTATTTTGCCGCCAAAATCTGCGCAATCATGCCGCCCATTGAAGCACCGACCACATACACATTTTCTAGACCCATTTTATCAATCAAGCGGCGGGTATCTTCGACCATATCAAATAGGTTATAAGCCACCGGATAATGGCGGTTGGTCAAACCCACCTGCATACGCAGCATCATCTTGAGGTTGTTAATGGCAAAACGAGGAAATGGACGTGCGATTTTACTCGATAAGCCAATATCACGGTTGTCAAAACGAATCACAAAAAACCCGGCATCAATCAAGCCTTTGACAAAGCTATCAGGCCAAAACACCATCTGTGAGCCTAAGCCCATAATCAATAGCAGCGGTGGGTTCTTGGGGTCGCCACCCACTTCAACGCACAACGACAAATCATCATCGATATCAATATGTGCGGTGTGCATCAAGTCAGTCAAAGATGAAGGTTCAAAATTAAATGCCGCTAAATCCATGGTTGTGTGTCCGGTTATTACGCAGAACTAAACGTTAAACGTTGCTAAAACTTATCAAAGCTCGAAAGCTAATATCGACAATAGCCCAACGCAATGGCGTTAGGCTAATGTTATCCGTGTGAATGAAAAATTTATAACCAAGCGTCTACTTGTTTGCTTAAAGTCATACGCTGTTTGCCCGCTTCTTTACCGGTAAGGACAAAGCCAAGTAGTTTGTCGGTATTATCATGGGCAAACGCGGCTAGCACCATACCATCCTCAGTCGGTGTGATTTGCCAATTAATATCGCTATCCGCATATTGTGCGGCAACCGGTAATACAACCAAAGGCAGGCTTGGGGTTTTAATTGTCACCGGCATGGCAGGGTAGCTCACAGCCGTGGGTGCTGCGGTGGCATCATTAGCTTGGTCACTTAGGGTCTTTGCCAATGCGCGTGCTTGATTCATCAATGGCATCACATACGGCATAAAGCTGCCCATCACGTTGGCACTGTCCCCAATGGCATAGATATCAGGCACGGAAGTTTGTAAAAACTGATTGACCAAAATACCTTGCTGTGCGGTACGCGGCAAATGGGTAACTTGAGCGATTTGTTCAGCATTCAAATGTGCCACAGCTAGCCCAGCTTGTTCGGCTAGGGCAGTATTGGCCACCAAGCCAATCGCCACCAAAATCACATCGAACTCATGAGCTTGCAACTGACCATTACGGTCTTTTACGGTTACCGTCAATGTATCTGGGTTGCTGCTATCAATGCTATCAATGGTCACGCCCAACTGAAAATTAACACCGGCAGTGGTGAGTGCCGTCAGCAATGCTTCACCGGCTTGCGGTGGTAATTGGCTAGACAATGGCAAGTCTGCGTTATCAAACACACTAATCGCCATAGCATGTTGGCTAGTTTGGCTGACCAAGTCATTGGCAAATTCACAACCGATTAGACCCGCACCGATAATCGCAACGCGTGTCGGTGCATCACTCGTTGCTTGGCATTGCTGAATTTTTTGCTGGAACTTTTTGTACTCATCAAGGTGATTCACAGCAAAGATTCTTGCATTATCCACGCTAACGTTGGGTAACATGCGCGGGTTGGCACCGGTCGCAAGTACCAAACGGCTGTAAGGTAACACTTGTTGTTTGTCAGACGCCAATACAGGGTGTACCGTCAACGTTTTGTTAGCTGTATCAATCTGGCTAACATGATAAAAGTTCATCACAGTAAGCTTGAGCGTTTCGGCCATTTGCTCAGCGCTGGCATTGGCAATGCTATCAGCGGCTTTGTTTTGGGCAAACGCATTGGATAAAGTAGGCTTTGCGTAGCTATCTGCGGCATCTTGGCTGATAAGAGTGATGGCAAGGTCAGGGCTTAGTTTACGCAACTCGCGTGCTAGGCTATAACCCGCCATACCAGCGCCAATAATGATCACCGGCGCGTCAGGCGTATCAGTGGGAGCAGAAGATAACATACAAAGTCCTTAGCCAACGTAGATGGCAGTTACCGCATGGAGCAAGTTAGATTGAGTAGCAGAAATATTGGGGGCTTAACACTTGAGCAGCTAAACCCGATAACAGCGCAAATTATAACGGTGAAACGTTACATTTCGATCATTTCAAAGTCCATCTTACCCACACCACACTCTGGGCATAGCCAATCATCAGGGATGTCTTCCCACTTGGTACCTGGTGCAATACCGTCTTCGGGGCAGCCCAATTCTTCATCGTAAATCCAACCACAAACGATACATTGATACTTTTTCATGATTACCTCGGTGTTAGCAACGGCTGCTAAATAAAAAAAGGGTAGAATTGTCGGTCATATCAAGACGCGGTATTTTATCAGTTTTTGTCTAAGGACATAAGTAGATTGTGATTGACACCTATCCACTTAAACCTTCAGCGATTGCCTATTCAATGCCTTAGAAAGTTGTTTAGTGTACAAGTATACACTCAAACTTGCAAGTTGCCCTGATGACTGGACTGACTATCATTCGTTAATAACTTAGGACTTACGCAAACTTAACCGAAGGGCAACGGAGTTGCTCACAGATATAGTC
>CALJUC010000067.1 GCA_937975585.1 uncultured Moraxella sp.
CCAAGGCTTTTTTGGCTTCGCTTAGGCTATCGATATAGCTATAGTTGCCGTTACCATTATCCGCGACCTGCTCCATCATGTAGTCGTTAAGATTGCCCGTACCAAAACCAAACGTCGATAGCGACACGCCCGCATCACGCTCACGGCGGATGACGTCCAAGATATCATCAACGCTAGACAAGCCAACGTTAAAATCGCCATCGGTCATCATCAAGATACGATTGATGCCAGTCTTTTTGAAACTCGCATGGGCTTGTTGATAGGCCAGTCGAATCGCACCTTCTCCATTGGTCGAGCCACCTGCGGATAATTGCTCAATCGCGGCCAAAATTTTGCCTTTCTCACTGCCCGCAGTGGCTGGCAAGGCGACTTGGGTACTACCTGAATAGGTAACGATACTGATGGTATCTTGGGCGCGCAGTTGTTGGGTTAGCATTTTGAGTGCAGATTTTGCTAAGGGCAATTTGTCTTTATCCGACATTGATCCCGACACATCGACCAAAAACACCAAATTAGCCGGTGGTAACGCTTGATTGGCCTTGACCAAGCTATCCTCTGCCTTAATCGCTACTTTAATAATACGATTGGTGGGTTGCCAAGGTGAAACAACCGTTTCGGTATCAACCAAAAATGGCGCATTACCCAGTTTTCGCGCTTGATTAAAATTATAGTTAAAGTAGTTAATCAACTCCTCGGTACGCACGGCATCGGTTGGTGGCAGCTGACCATCATTGAGCATACGGCGCACATTGGCGTAGCTGCCGGTATCGGTATCGATGCTAAAAGTGGCTATCGCATCTTTGACGGTTTGATGAATCGGGTTGGCTTGTTTGTCTTGGTAGTTTTCTCGGTTTTCGTTCCAAGTCGGCATAATTGGCGGCATTGGGTAATAACCACCCTTTGACTCAACCATCATTTTATCGCGAGAAGCACCCATCATCACAGGGCTTGGCATAGAGGGTGCTGATGGCGCAGTCACCACAGCTGTGGCTTCAACAACCGGTTTTGAAACAACGTTTGAGTTACCACACGCCGCTAATAACAACGCTGTAACCGACAATGGTAATAAACGATAGCCCGTTAAACGCATGCTAACCTCCTTGAATGATTATTTTTTTTGATACTTTTAATGGATTGATAGAATTTAGTATGCGTTAATCTTTATAGTTTGGCAACCCATAAAGGTATGATAAATCAACATAGCATATCGTATGTATAGCCTAAAATAACGTTAGCTGATCCAAGTCGTCGATATCAATTAAATTCGAATACGTCACGCCCACCAAGCGTACCGGTAGCTGATGTGGTGCTTGGTCATACAGCCATTCAATCCAACCGTGCGCCATCGTTTCTTCCATAAATGGCTGGCTGACGGTATGCGAACGTGTCACTTGGCTAAAGTCACTGTACTTTAGCTTGATGGTGAGGGTACGAGCCCACTTGTTTTTGCGCTGCAAATCGCTAAATGCTTGACGATTTTCTTGGTATAACGCCTGTAAAATAACGGCACGGTCTAGGCTATTTTGGACAAAGGTAATTTCTGACCCCACGGATTTATGCACACGTTCTGCCTTTACTGGACGGTTATCAATGCCGTGTGCGATTTGGTGATAAAATTCGCCTCGCTTGCCAAAACGTTGCCTTAATACTTCGTTGGGTGTATTGCGTAAATCTAGTCCGGTAAATATGCCCATCTCGTGCAAAGTTTTGACCGTGGCTTTACCAATACCATGAAACTTCTTGACTGATAGGCTGGCGATAAAATTAAGCGCTTGCTCGGGCACAATCACGGCTGTGCCGTTGGGTTTATTGAGTTCTGAGGCGATTTTGGCAAGCATCTTATTGTACGACACGCCTGCGGAGGCCGTTAGGCCCGTTGCCCTTTCAATATCATTGCGTAAGCGATTGGCAATTAATGTCGCTGAGCCGTACTCGTATGGGCTTGCGGTGACATCCAGATAGGCTTCATCAAGTGATAACGGCTCGACCAAAGACGTATAAACCTGCATCAATTCACGGATTTGCAAACTGATCGCACGATACACATCAAAGCGTGGACGCACAAATACCGCTTGCGGGCATAATTGGCGGGCGCGATAACACGACATAGCCGAATGAATCCCAAACTGACGCGCCTCATAACTGGCAGTTGCCACTACCCCACGCCCATTGGGGTCACCACCCACTATTAACGGCTTACCGCGCAATTCAGGGTAGTCACGTTGTTCGACACTGGCATAAAAAGCATCCATATCGATATGAATGATTTTTCTCGGGGATATGGTTTCATTCATGGGTTAATATTTTTGGTAAATAGATATGAGATACCGGCTACTCAAGCTTGGTGATCGCTTGGATATATGGTAAGTGTGAAGTGCTATAATAAGCTATTTTAGGATAAATATACCTCTATTTCATCGCCAATAGATTCCAACCACGCCTTATTATTATCACTGAACAGCCACCGATTTTATAACCCTGTTAAAGTTTGTCCCCTGCTGTCAAACCCCTGTTGTCAAATATAGAGCGACTAGTTACCAAAATTTTAGCTAAATAGAATAATCTTCACATAGGTATTTTCATCCTCGGGCTCCGAATATTGAGCAATAGACCCTTGTCAGAGTTTTGAACACTAGTAGGTCAAATTTTTACGACCGCCAATACACTTTTAACATGGCATTTTCTCGTGTCAGACCTAGCAACGGTAATAACTTACGGCGTAATGACTTGATGGTATCAGCATTAAGCCCACCCCAAACCTTATCAATCTTAATAGATTGGCTTTGTAAGACTTTGATGATTTGGATTACTTGCTCGTCAATTGTGTGATTAATTCCATCATCTTTTGCAAACAAATAGAAAATTTTGGGTACATTTGTTTTGTTAAAAATCTGATTTTTTTCAATCATTTCTAAATAGCGATGTTCTGCGGCATCCTGTGCAAAGACAATGACAAAGGGTGGAAGCGGGTTTTGCCAAACTTCGAGCAATTGCGCCACCGTTGGTAGTGACGTTTCATCGGCAATTAACAAAGTTTGACCTTGCTGCAAATGCTCAAGACTTTCTGGAAATTCACGTTTACTCGTGATGATGTCGCCCTTTTTTAATGATTTTGCCCATTCTCCCCCTGCGTTGCTATCATGGATAAATATATCGACCCAACCAACAATTTTGTCCTGTTGAATAAAGGCTTTGCGTAGCGTGTAATAGCGGTGATGGTTTTTGTCACTACGTTGCGGTATATCAATGTTAAATAAATACGCGTAACCTGCATGCGTTAATGGTGCATTATGCGGCGCTTGTAGCACCAAACGAAACATATTCTCCGTCACAAAGTAACTGTCTAATAAGATAAACTGCTGCTCCATGAGTTGAATGGTTTTTTTGCCCTGTTTTGCGTCGCTAGCTTGCAATAGACTCACGTAAGCTTGATTAAGGTCATCTATAGTT
>CALJUC010000068.1 GCA_937975585.1 uncultured Moraxella sp.
CGTTGTTGTAGCGTAGATAAGAAATCGTCATACGCCTCCATAATTTGCGGCATTTCTTCTTTAGTTGGGTAAGGATAAAGCTTTTTACCTAAACCGGTAGCGGCAGCAAACTCTTGCTCTGAGCGCACGTTCACCAAAAAGTCATTGCGAATACCTAGCTGTTGTCCTTTTTCTTTGACATACGCCTCAAAGCCCCGAGCAAACAATTCAGCTGGGTCTGACCAATATTTTCGAGCAGCTGGGGTGGGTAAGGCACGGCAGCGTTTGGCCATACCGCTTCTATCCAACACCTTATTGATTTTCTTATAAGCATCTTTCAGCTCGTCTCGGATGTTGAGCTGATCGATCTGATAATTATTTAAAGAACTTGGCATTTTAGGGTTGCCAGTAATTTCATCTTTGTCAATCAAGTAATTGTCTAGCGCATGCGCCCATTCATGAGCGCAGGTGCCAAGCCCTTTACTCCGGGTGATATTGATATAACCCCCAACGTTGACATATTCGCCATTACCGTGATTATCAAACTGGCGTGGATCATAAAAAGCAGCCGCTCTTGCGCCACCGCCATGTCGTCCAATCGTTAATCCTAATTGACCACCCAGGCCGATTGCATTGGTAGGTAAGCCAATAATTTTAGCCATATCGGTATAAGCCACTAAGGTATTCTCAGCGATGACGGCGCGTTCTTGAGGCTTGATATAGTTACTGCTACTAAATTCCACGCCCATAAACCCGAAGTGCCGTAAAATCGCTTCATCGGTGATTTCAAAGTCGTAATCTTCACCTTCGCGCTGATAATCACTTAAGGTATTTCTAACATCGGTTTTCTTAAGTGAGGGTTTTGCCTCATTGGTTGCTTTTTTATCCTGCTCTTTACTTAGCAAATGCTGAGGTAGGGCAGTCTCTACAAACTGTTCAAGGGCTTTTTCACGAGATTCAATACCTTTTAAGGTGGTGCTGTTATACTCATGCAGCTTATCCCATAAAGCGTAATTCGTCATGTCTCGTTTAAACGAATAACCTAATTCATCCTGCTTAATAACACGCTCTTTACTAGGGTTAATTTTGGCAAGCTCTTGGTCGATAGCGAGCATATCTTCCATACTGGTAAATTTTTCAATTTCAAACACATTGCCACGATCTTTTTCAGTTGACGACATAGCAGCTTTAATCACGTAAAGACGCTTATCTTCTTCTGCAACGCCTTCTTTAAACCGGAAAAAGCCAGCTTTGGTTTCATCTGCGGTCATCGCTGCACTGTTGTAGTAGGCAAAGAATGTCACTTTGTTATAGGTTGGATCGGTCGCCAACGGATATTGCTGGCTAAGTTCAATATTTTTCGTCGAACCGATATCAACGTCTTGAATGATATTGTCTAGTACCTCGCCTTTAAGACTACGAGTGACGGTCACCGCTGTTTTACCAAGTACCCCTAAAGCCGTATTGAGTAATTGATTATCTGAGCTTGCAGTAATGCGATTAAGTTCTTCGGCAGATTCAGGCGTTAAATGCTCTTTAAAACCCTGTAATGAGTAAGCAGCAAAGATATTTTGTAATTTACCGCTGTTCATTCCCACGACATCCCGGAAAGCCACTTCTGCGGCAAACTTAGATTCGTCGTTCTTGATTTTAAAGGTGGTATCGTGATTGTTTAAGTCGTTGAACCCAAGCTGCTCTGTTCTTCGGCCTTCTGCTCTTGAAGGGCGTTCATCCACAAAGCTTTGAGCCAGTACAATAGGGTTGTCCTGTGATTGTGCTACCTCGGTTGGCTTTAACGCTAGATTTTCGACTGAAATATGCTTCCATTGCTCAAATGGCAATCTTGCCAGCACTTCTGCCTTCACAAAATTGTTATAGATCGCGGCAGAATAAATAAAGCCATTACGCTTATCCTTATCTGTCTTGTCAATGCGGTACATATTGTATTTGTACTGCTGAGAATATTTTTCGATATTTCCAGCTTGCAGTTGAAGCAAGGTGGTTAAGCCTAAGCTGCGACCACTGGCATACTTTTCAAAATCACTTGCCGTTTCAGGAATGTCGTTATAGTTGTTAAATAACGTCGTAAACAGCTCATGCTTATATGCCGCATCTTCTGCCCATTCCCTTAATACCGAAGCGGAGGAGAAAGTACGCGTTCTTTTTCTTGGTTTTTCAGGGATGCTATCGCGCAAGATAAAAGAAACTGCTTTGACATAGGGGTCATTAATCTTGTTAATCTCGCCCATGCCCCAGGCACTAATACCTTTTTTAGCAAACACATCCGCCGTAATCATGGCAAGCTTGTCGGTTCGTCGCCCGATAATTTTCTCACCAATTTGCTGAGAAATAATTTTTTCATCAGCCACGGACGCGGCTGCACCATCTAATAACTCGCCTTGGGCTGGCGTGTTATCCTCAGTTGGTTGTTGTTCAGGTTCAGACATTGGTCCAGGTGTGGCCGTATTATCTTGACCTGGTTCTACATCCAGCTCATTGTCATTAGGCATTGGCTTGTCACTGTCAAGTTGGTTATCTTGTTCATCGGCTGCCAATTCCTGCTGTTCTTCTTTGAGGCGATTTTGGGTGGTGACGTATTCAGCAACCATTGCATCGTCAATCGCTATAGTGTTGAGACCAGCTTCGGTTAACAGTTGATGCACGGTACCAAAATCAGCATTATCAAGCTTCGCTTTCTCAATAAAACCATCTTTTACCAACTCAAAATCATCATTAAACTGGCTAAAATGATATTCATTACCCACGTCTAATACCGTTGATGTTCCGGACACATGCAACCATTCGCGTTGTGGGCTGTCAGTTGGGTACAACTCGTTCACTTCTAAGTAATACGCCAATGCTTCACCCGGCTCATACTGGTAATCGCTTACAAGTTTTTGAGTGGCGTCATCAAGTCGTTGCACATTGCCATCAATCACTGGGGAATTATTATCAGCCGTTGGCGTATTGTCATCGGAAGGGCTGTTTTCCTCAATCGACGTCAAGCCAATATCGGCACCATTATCGGTAGCCGGTGATTGTTCAGGTGTCTGCTCAGGGGCAGGGGCTTGATCCTGGATGTCTATGCCAAGCTCTTGCTGTGCATCAAGGCTAACGCCTGCCTCATTTAATAGCCAACGTTGATTATTAACAGCAGTCAGGCCAACAGCTAAGTCATCCACAAGATCATTATTAAAACCGATTGGACTTGCATCAATAGCTGGGCGTAAAGTCTGCTCTCTTGCAACCAATACCTCGCGAAGGCCTTGTATATTGCGTTCTGTGGCAAGCTTTTCATCACTACGAATATAGTCTTTTAATTGCTCAACGCGGCGTTCATCAAGTAAATTAGATAAGAATAAGGCAGCAGTGTTGTCATTGCGTCCTAGGCCTTTGATAAATACATTGCGTTCTTGTTCTTTAAAGTGATCTCTAACTTCTTGGCTTCGAGCCACCGCAGCGTTTAAGATATTATTGACCATCGCATCGCGGCCAAGTGAATCGCCTGAGTCTTTGACATTTGATGCTGACAAGGTTTGAATGTGTTTAACCACGCTTTCGATCGCTGGGCTTATGGCAATCTTTTTACCCAACATATCAACCAGGGCGTCTGCATCGGTTGGCTGTACTGACAGCGTTTTAAGCTTTCTTTCGGCACTTCTTAACGTAGTCGCATCATAGAAGCTATCAAGCTGATTATTAAATTGTAGTGGTTCAACCGATTTATTCATAATCGGTGGCATTGGGTCTCGAACCATATTTGCTTTTTGTGCATTATTGGCCACAAAACGCATGACGGTATTCGGATTCTCAAATGCCACGGATAAGTTTGTATTGGGAGCCAAAAGCCCTAGATTGGTACTGGAATGTAGCCAATTTTTACGTTCCGGCGAGCCTTCTGTTTGAATAAACGCGCCTTGGGTGTTTGGGTTGTTTAATACATTTACAAGCTTATTAAGTGGCTGGGTCTGCTCCCAAACATACTCAGATTTAGCTTCATCTGCTTTGCCAGTGATAAGATAGTTCGTTGCAATCGCTGTGACTGGCTCGACTTGACCATCCTGCCGATGTTCAGTGACAAATGAGGTGTGCTGATAAACCCCATTTCTCACCATTTTCATGATAGGCGTTTCTTCCCGAATACGGCCTTGTTCAATCGCATCAATATCCGCTTGAATTAAGTTTGCGATGTGTGAATTATAGCCACCCACCAAATTATAGGTGGTGGTACCAATAATTCTTGCACTGATACGTTGTTGATTATGCTTGGTGTCCTGCTGATACTCACCCAATTCTTCCATGAATAAATCAGAGTAACGATTATCAAAGAAACTACCAGTATTTAGGTATTGCCCTGGATCAATGCCTAAGTCTTGGCTTGTTAAACCCATTTGCTGTGCTTTTGCTTCCACAATTAAGTCACTAAGGCCGCTTTGGTACAGAAAGTCACGGACACTTTCTAGGTGCTTAACGTGTTTAGCAATACTTTTAACCGTTTGGGCGTCACTGGCAGAGATATTATCTAAGTCAAATTGACTGATTTTACTTTCTGCGGTACTGGTACGGCGGTCTTGCCGCACGACGATATTAAATAGCGTATCAAGGCCATTTATCGGCGTATGAACCGTGGTTTTAATGAACCCACCCCCTTCTACGGCAATGGCTTGTTCACTTGCGGTCACATCAGAACGAATATATAGCGGTGCCGTAAAGTCTTTAAAAATTCCTTCAGGAGATACCATAGTGGCACGGCGAATTTCGACACTGCCGCGACGTAAATTACCCTCCGCATCCGTGTTATCGAGTTCAGCAATCAAAAACTCCAAGATTTTTTGATTGTCTTGACCCATGTGGGTCGTTTCATAAATGCCGTGTAGTTCTTCCAACTGTAAATAGGGCGTTGAATTGGTGGTTAAGGCATTGGCTTCACTACGGCTTACAAAGTTTAGCGTGGCCATTGCATTGTTATGCAGTGTTTTAGGATTGGCAGCTTGCGTAATATCGGTATTAATCAGATTAAGGTAATCTTTGGCCACACCGGTTAAGTGCGCGGCATTGATTTGAAAATGATTAATTTTGCCATCGGTGTGCTTGGTAAATTGCGTATCAAGGCTATTTTTTTGTAGCTTGATTTCATTTAACTCAACGTTTTTAAATGCAAGCACAAGTTGACTATTTCCAAGCATCTGTGTCCCTTGTGCATCGGTTCGCTTTCCGATAAGAGCCTCCATCGGCTCAGTGCTATTTAATAGCTGTTCGATTTCTTTTTCATTGGTGCCAATCGCACGTAGTTCATCAACACTTTTTAAGCGAATACTCGCAGTTTTAGGTTGATAACCTCCTGCAACTGATATATTTGAGTTGTTGATGATACCGTTGGCGTAGATATGTCCGTCAGCATCTTTAGTAAAGGACTGAACATCTAGCATCAAGCGGCCATAATGCTCGTTATTTTTTAAATCAAACTCACTGGTCAGTCGTGCCACAAGTTGTTCGGCAATCGGTGTTGCAGCCTTACTCTCATAGCTTTCCACTAATGATTTTTTAATGTTGTTAAGCGAGAAGTTACCTGAGGTAGCCAAGCTTGCAATTTGTTTAGCGCGAATCTCGGTCACATTTAAATCGCTAAACTCTTGTGCCAATGCTTTAATCTCACCATACTCGGCAAGCAGCTGTTGTGTTTTCTCCTGGCGACGTGCTTCACCACTTGGCTCAATGGAGAAATATTGGTTAGCAACGTTATTAAGTAACGTACCTTCTGCAAACTCCTTTTTCTCACCTTCAAGCTTATAGGCGCGGTAGAGTTCGTGAACCTTGCGACGCGTTAAGGCCTCATTAATTTTAGGATCGGCATGCAGCATGCCAAAATCTGCCTGTTCAGCCGATTCTCTGTATATCGCATCATTTTCAAGTAAAATAGGGCTAGATTGGTAAATGTTTTTGTGCAGATCGTTAAAGTCGCTGCCTTTTAACATCGAGTTAGAGTTAGAGCGACGCACCGCGGTATTGGCTGCCTGAACTTTTCTTTCTACCTTATGATAATCATATAGCCAAGTATCATCTGAGGTTCTTTGAGCAAAATTGTTTTGTAGGTTTTTAAACGCCTCCAAGTCATACGTGCCATCGGGTTTTTGTATTGATGCACCATCCACATTGGCATAAGTTTTGATCAGTTCATTGACGTCTTGAACATATTGCTTAACCTCTTGGTCAATAAGGGTCTTAGCATGTTGAAAATCGGGTAGGGTTAACGAGAGCGAAACATCCTCACCGTATTTGGCTTTCATATTGGCAACCGCTTCTACCGCAGTCGATTTACCAACGTTGTTAAAATAGCCTAGCTTGTCTTTAGTGTGGTCATTATCGGCGGCAATAATAAAATCATGCCCCTGTTTCCCAAAGCGTCCCACCCATTCATCTAACACTGGTTCAAGATTGTGAGCATCACCATAGAAAACCACGATTGCATTTGGGGCAAACTTTTTAGCTGAAATACCAGTTGCCTGACCTTCAACAAAGATAATTTCCTGGTTTTCTAGTTGCCCATTATTTAAGGCGTCGACTGTGCGATACGTGCCTTGGTCAAATAAGACCGTAAATGCCCCTTTTTTCTCGGTATGTTTGACATGGTTTTTGGTGGTATTGGCTTGATAACTACCATACGCGTTTTTCTTTCTTTCGGTGTAGATATGCTGCGCCCCAGCGATTTCCAGCTCGCCAGCCTCACCAAAGCGGTATAATCGCGTTAACAGGTCATTATTCCTAAGATAAATTGCCCCATCTTTGACTTGCTTGCCATTTTCAACCTTTCTAACCGCGTATTTACTTAGATTAGAGCTTGATATATCCATTTCCCCGGTATGCTGGAAAAACGTTTTTTGGCGATCATTTACGCCATTTTTAATGAGCAAAACATCCGGACCCACCTGACTAAAATCCACAAACCCTTTGGTTTCAGCCAAGTAATAGTTTTGTGATAGGTCTAATTTATCCTCATGGAAATTAGAGAGGGTAAAGACGCTGTTTAAAAACGTCTGTAATTCTTTAAAATTATGCTCTTTGGTAAATTGTTCTGCAAAACTTGCCTCTGACTGCGTAATGGCCTCTGATACCATTTGCTCAGTTTCATGTTTTGCTTCTAAGTTAACTTGCTCTTGTTGATGCAAATTAATTTCGTTCTGACTTGCTGCGAACCACTTATCAAAGCTTTGCTTATCCAAGTGTTGCTTGATGGCAATGTAGTTACCCTTGTAATAGTCATTAAGGATGCCTTGTATGGTTGGATGCACAATCGCTTGCTTACCATTACTAAAGGTGACATTGCCGTCCTTAAAGCTTGAGATTGATACCATGCCTTTGTCACTAATAGCGACACCGCCGTTACGTTCAGAACCATAAACGGTTGCACGTAGCCAGCCACCATGCCATTTAACATTTCGCAATGAGCTTGCATTGGCCTCACCAAAAGCTTCACTTGCTTCTGCCAAGTTTAATGCCGACTCCATCAAGGTTTTATGACCAATTTCCGAGGCAATGCTCTCAAGCGACTTTAGTTCAGGCCGATTGGTTTGTGACTTCCGATTACCCTGAAATTCATAAAGTTTGTGCTTATTGATAAATTCTAAAATGGTTCCCCCGGTAGCAAGATAACCAGGGAAATCTTGGTGGATCATGTCATTGATATTGTCAACGAAGCGGCGGCGACCATAACTATTTGAATTTGGGTTATCGTTTTCGACCCATTCAGTGATGACCCCTAGGCGTTTATAATCGAGAAATTGCTGCCACTGTGCGCTTTCTACCTCATTGAGCTTGCCAGCCTTGGCTTTGTTATATAGCCGTTGTTGGATTTCTTTGGCTTGCTTGCTTTCCACTGGAATGCTAGGTGGACGGTAAGCGGACTGGCGTGGTTTAACCAATTCAGCATTGATGTCATTGGCTAATGCTTGGTTGCGCTTTAAGACATAATCGTTTTCAAGCTCTAAAAATACATCAAAGACATGGGAGTCCTTTTTCATCTGCTCATAGCTAGGTACTTTATCTAAGCCATTTTCATAAATAAAGGCAGCCTTTGATTGGCTTTCGCGTTGGTTTTTACCAGTCAACTTATAGTTAAGATAGGTCTCAATATATTTTTTATTTTCGGCAAGTTTGTAGGGACCCACGGTGCCGTCTAGGTTGGCATAGCGTTTTGGGAAATTATCCTCGGTTACCGCAAAAACAGTTAAGCCTTTTAAGCGAATAGGGCTGGCAATCTGTTTGATGAAGTCACGATATTGATAGTCACTGGTATATCTTGCTGGGTCAGGATAAATCAGCACTGGCTTATGATTGACCTGCGGTAATTCAATGTTGTTAATGGGATAACCATTCTGATCAAGTGGGGGAATGACGGTGTATGGCAAGTTTTGTGGCTGCACATTATAGTAAGCATCACGCCCTACAAACGCGTTGGGATGCGTTTCTTTGGCAACAAAAGGGTTAAGCAAATAGGTAGAAGGTTCACGCGGCGTTCGATTATTGACTAAATCGGCGAATTGCTTTGCTTGTTGCTCATACTTAACACGTTCATCAAAATCTGCTTTAGCTAAACTTTTATCGTTGGTGTTACTGTTACTCCAACCTGTTGGTGGTGATAGCAACTTATTACCAAATAAGAATGCCATTGACTCACGCAATGATTGTGGATTGTTTTCATCTAATCGGGCGCGATGAATTTTATTGATAAACACACGGTATAGCCCGGTATCGTTATCAAAATTGGCAACACGCTCTAAGGCATTACGAAATTCTGTGTCATTTTGAACGGAATTATAATCGGGGAATAGCGTGTGTGGCTCACCATAACGTGCGCTGGCGGTTAATTGTAAAAATGCCAAAAAGGTTTGTTTATCAACATTTTTAACATTTTTAACATTATTTTCGTCAATCTCGTCCAGTGCTAAATCCGGTTCATCGACGATACGATTTTGATAAATTGGCAAGGTTTGCTCAAACTGCTGCATTTCAGCCATTGTTTGCTGATATTCGTCACTGACCACTGCTTTGTTAAGGCCAAGCGCATCAAGTTTTTGCTCATTGGTAAGCTGTGTATTTGGATAGTTTTCTTCTAAACTTTTGTCTATTAAATTAACCAGTTCTTCGATTGAAATATCGCCATTATTAAATGAATTTAGCAATGTTTCGTTATTTATAATTTTTTCAAATATCATATTTTTTACCTCTATATATAATTTACTAAAAATACGCTTGGGTTAACCCAAAACACAGTTTTACTAAGTTATTGTAACAAAATGGACGCAACCTAGCTAATTTGGTTAATAACATAAGTATTTGATAATAAATGTAAAAATATATAATTTTAGAAATAGAACACTTTAAAAAAAGGTTTTTTGCATGGTTTGTTACAGCGAAATTAC
>CALJUC010000069.1 GCA_937975585.1 uncultured Moraxella sp.
CAATTTTTGTAGTTTTTCGTCATAGTCTTTTTGGATGGCTTCTTTCAAGGCTTGGTCTTTGGTATCCATTGCCGTAAGCAATTCTTCTTTGGTGGTTTGGATAAGCTGTGTTAACTCATCACGCAGCGCATCCGTGGCACGCTTAATTTCGTCAAACAATTCTTGTTTGAGCTTGGCAATCTGTTCATCAAAGTAGGCTTGCAACTCTTTTTTGGTCTTGTAAAACATTTGGTCAAAGTAGCGCTTCACCGCGGGCTCAAGGTATATATCACTGCCCTTGCCGCCTGCAGACTTTTGACTGGTTAAAACCTGCCGCACGTTTTGCAAAAACAATTCAAGGTCACGGTTATCAAGATTCTTGGGTACGACTGGCATACCGCTGGTGTTTTTAGGTGGCAACATAGCAGTCCTTACCTAGTCCAACATATCACGCATGGATTCGCCTAGTGCAATCTCACGCACCACGTCACTACCTTTCACTGATATCTGAAAATCCCGTCTGACGCTGTGATTGTGAATGCGAAACGGCTTGGCATTTTTGGGGTGATACTCGCCAATCTTTTTATTATCTGCCGTGACTGTCATCACAACATCATTGTAACTATCAGCAATGACTTGACCCGCCAGCATACGCTTTGGCATATCCAAGTTAAATAGTTTTGATTGCCAACTTGCGGTCTGTTTAGCACCTTTGTCTGGGTTAAATTTCATCAGTTTACGTCCGCCGCCCGGTTTGTCATCAAGCAAGTACAACTCATTGGACTGCTTGTCCACATAGCCACTCACGCACCAGTTCGACAACTGCATGATACCTTGAGCCACGTTGTTTAAATCGATTAAGTACCCGGCTTTGGTGGTACCATTATCATAGAAGAATACATAGTTACCTTGGTAATAATAGGCATGGATGGATTTGGGGTTTAGCGCTTGCCAGCCTTTACGATCAAAGATATTCTCGGTGATATTTTGCACCGACTGACCCGATACCATCATCAAGCCGTCATTACTGGCATAGATACAGCTAATACCGGTGCTGACCATGCTTCGCGCTGACACGCAGCCACGACCATTGGCAGGGGCAATCACGCTCAAAGATTCTGGCGCATCGCCAATCGCTAGTAACAACTCCCCTTCGGTGGCAATGACAATCACGTTGTCATAGTGATTAATAGCCACTACCGGGTATCGGGACGTGAGTTCATAATTTGGGTCCCACGCATACAAGGTGGCAGGCAAACTAAAGCAAATACGATTGTTAGCTGCGTTATAGCCATAACCAAACGCACCATTACTGATACCAAATGCTTTCAATGTACTACTAGGTGGTAGCCAGTTTTGAGTAGGTAAGACTTCAGACAATAAGCTACTTGCCACGCGGTCATAGAATAATACGCCATTGAGTATGACAATCTCACTGTCAGATTGATTCACGTCGCGCTCTGCCACAAATTGAAATTCCGCAATACCGTTACTCGCCACATTGGTGCGATAGATACGCAGCTTGGTGATACGCGGATAACCTTGGCTTTCTGCGTTTAGATAATCACGTTGGTCAATCGTCACATCCACGCGCACCGTCTTTTTAACGCCGTTGCCATAGTCTATCTGCATATTACTATCAGTTAGCGGACATACCACAATGTCACTTGGTGGGCTAGGTGCGGATTCTTCATTGAACTCATTGACATAAGTGATCACATACGAGCGTGATTCGTCAGGCGTTGACCCATCTGGCATATATTGTTGAATAGTTGAGAACTCACCTGCGCCCACGTTACGATACTCAATCCTACCCGTAACCGGGTTCATCACTGAAATGATACGGCCTGCGTCACTTACATCACCAATATTACAAACGGCTGATGGTTTGGCAGTGGGCGCAGGTACACCGACTTTATAATCTTTGCTGGGCTTAGATTGACCGGGTAATAGCGTTTGGATAAGCCCACCGCCTTTGCCATCATTTGACCAATAATAGCGTTTAAATTCCGCGTCAAAGTTTGGGGATCGACTGATACTCACTTGACTATCAAACAAGCGCCAAGGGTATTGACTAAGTAAGCTCACGTCATGGCACCATGCCTGCGCGATATTATCAGCAATACCATCAAGCGCCGTGGCTGGCATAGTGACAGGCGTTAGCACGCCATTTTCAAGTAACATATCCTGCATTTGTGTGCTGGCAGTTTCTTGCAAGCGTGACGGATGCACTTTAGGAAACATGCCAGCAAAACTATTTAAACGGATTCGCATCATCAACCCCAATCAGTTAAGCCAAAAACCATTCGCGCTCTTTGGCTCTGCGCTTACTAAGTCCGCCTAGTACAACGAGCTTGCCATTCACCCGCCCTTTATTCCATGCCAAGAACGCATCGGCAGCCGCTTTAAAATTGCCTTGTTTGATATAGCGATAGACGCTAGAACCTTTAAGCCCTTTAATACCGATGTTATAAGCAAGGCTGATCAGGGCGTCAAATTGGTTTTGTTTGATTTTGCCGCTGGCAATTTCATCAGCAAACATCAGATTGACCGCCGGGGCAAAGTCATGGTTAATCACGTTTTGCTTGATAGCAAGCGCCTGCGCCTTAGTGATTGGTTTGTCTTTCATACTGACATTCGTTCGCGTACCATCCGCATTGACGTAGTAAGTGGTGCCATATCCGATGGTTGGTTTTTTTACCGCGTCAAGGTATGGCGCAGGCTCAAACCCTTCAAAGGCACACAGCATCTCAATGCCTTTTTGGGAAAAACTCAACGCTTTGTTTACGGTGTTATCGTCCCAACCATTGATTTTTTGCAGGGATTCTTTTAAGTCTTCGATAGACATCAATGCCAACAATTCATTGACCCCATCGACCATGGTTTGTGTTAACTTTTTATTGGCTTGTTTATTGCGTAGCCAATCGAAAAATAATTCTAACTCTGTCATGATTATCTCCATTAAGTCAAAAATATAGCTAAGTTAAATTTCGTTTTGCGTTTAAATAATTCTGCCCATACCAACATGCCAGCCCGATAACATGAAACAGCACGCCGATGATTAATGCCCACCACGCTTTATTACTAACGTAGCCGGCTGATAAATCCCAAAAGAATATTAAAAACGAAAGTCCACACGCCCCAACAAACAGCAGTGCCCAATCCGCGCCAAGCTGCTTTGTATCAATGTGCTTGCAAAGCCGCGCTTCCATCGCAATCAGAAAAAGTAGCAAAGACAGTGAGCAGCCAAACACTTTGATAAAATCAAGTATCGGCGAAGTGATGTAGATATAAGCAAATAATGCAACAATCAGCATGAGCGCAAATAACGCGCCCTGTTTTGTGATGACGAATTTCATTGTGCGTCCTCCTCTTTAATACCCATTGCGCCACGCAATTTTTTAGAGATAGCCTCGGGCAATAATGCGACCAAAGTTGCTACCAACGTTTGCCCAGACGCTGCCAAAAATGCAGCTGCCGCAGCAAGCTCGATACCTGGTATTTCCATTTTTGCTACTTTGATAGATAGCAGGGATAAAAAAACGCCGCTGATTATAGCGGCGCTTAGTTTGACTTTACCTTTGCTGACCCCAAGTTTTTCGTCAATGTGATTATCAGAGTAATAGCAGTAGCAAGTACCGACGATTACACCTAGTGCAAACAGCCCCCACATTGCCAAGGCTGTTACTGTTAACTCCTTTGGCATTTACGCCCCCTTAAAAATAAATACATTAGATAGCAAAACTAAAATTAATACTTAACTTTTCAATATTACTTAATTTTTCTAATGTAGATATATCACCTGCAACAGATATAAATAAACTTGTTGTCAAATAAGCACCGTCTGTTTTTTGATAGCTTGTTAAAACTATTTTGGAAACGGTTGGACGCATATTACTCGGTAATGTACCTACTATCTCCGAACCATTTAATAATGTACCGTTTGCGGGTTTGACAATACCGTGAAGATGCACAACATCATTTCTCACAGCTGCCTGCAAATTAACTGACGAAGTATCGTAAGCAGCAATCTTATCTGTTGCGATATTTTTATAAGTATAGCTATTGCTGTTATCAATAAATTTCGTTGAGTTTTCTGCGTTAAAAAATCTAAAATTTTGATGTTTGATATTAGTGATATTTTGAGATGCTGTATCGACATAGATACCGTTACAACCACTTGATATATAGAGCGCATTATCACCCACGTCAATATTTTTACTGTTAATCACTTTAATTGCATCAGTGCGATCCACAGGATTAAAATTATCACCAAGCACTGCACTTGTGCCAATCGCGTTAAACTTGACTGCTCCTGCTTGCAGATTAGAGATTTTAATACCGCCACAGTATTTATTCGGGTCAGACGGCTCAATCTTATTAAACATCACAGTGTTGTAACTGTTATCTAAGTCACCATCAATCTCGATGACGTGTCTATCATCTGCTAAATTTAACGCAACTAGCTGCTCAATATTATTATGCAGTACATGAGTATTGCGGATATTTTTTAGTCGCATTGCACCGTTATCACTAACGATGTTATTTTTTTCAATGATTAAAGATGATGCAGATGCGTATGAGCCATTGACGAGTGACGCATCAATCCCGATATTTTTGCCCTTGATATTATTGAATTTAATAATACAGCTATCACCTAAGTTAGGTGCTTTAATGCCACCAACTAACGTGTTGTTATCAATCAACACTAACGCTGTACCATCGTTATTTAAGTTAGCGTCATCATTAACAAGATTAATCGCGTAACCACCACCCAACGCTCTAAAGTCGCACTGCTGGATAATTAAGTGATTGAGTCCACCGTCTTTTGTGCTAACTGTTCTGAACGCACTAGCAGTATTAGTTGCTTGATTATTATACGGTAGTACGTGCAAGCGACTCACCACACCGTTGCGTGAACCTGCCATATCGGGCTCATAGAGATCGGAAGAGCACACGTCTGAACTCCAGTCACGCCAATGTATCTCGT
>CALJUC010000070.1 GCA_937975585.1 uncultured Moraxella sp.
GCATGGATAAAAGAGATATCTGGTGGAATGTACTACTCAAAACCTACTAACCGCACAACAGTACCTTTGAGTAGCCAAACTCTATAATCAAAATGACATAATAATGAACTATAGTTATCTAATTTAGTCAGTGTGTTATTAATAGTTTATTGCCTATTTTGAGGACAGTTATGTCAACCATGTTAACCAAAACCAAGCTAACCCTGTTAGCCGTTGCTACAGCTAGCCTGCTAGCCGCCTGTAATAATGACAATAATTCTACTGTATCGTTTGATATCTCAACCCCCAATACGAGTTATGAGACTTTACTTGCCAATTTTAAAAATGGCACTGCGCTGCCTAGCAAAGTATTACTAAATACCAAAGACGCAGATGGCAAAACCGTCAACGTCTATCAAGGCGGCTATGGTTCGGATGCATTTATTAATCCCGCGAATCCAACGCAATTTTATGCCTTAACTGACCGTGGACCAAATGCTGATGTGGTGAATGGCGACCCTAATCTAGATAAAGGCGAAGGCAAAGCTTTCCCTGTACCTAGTTATACGCCTAATCTTGGCTTGTTCCAACTTGGCAATGACGGCAAAATCAGCTTAGTTAAAGTGATAGAGTTTAAACGCCCAGACGGTACCACCAAAGTCACTGGCTTGCCCAATCCAGTCAATGGGGCAACCAAAGAAGTCGCTTACATACAAAATACGACAGATACTGCCTTTGACCGCTTAATGTTGGTAGACCAAACCAAGCCTTATGATGCTCTTACTAATCCTACTAAAACTGACCCGTATGGCTTTGACCCAGAAGGTTTAGCAGTGATGAAAGATGGGAGTTTTTGGGTGAGTGACGAGTATGGCCCACACATCGTTCACTTTGATGCCAATGGTCGAGAGATTGCCCGTATCAATACCTTTGATACCGGTGAAGGTGCGAGTACTTATAAAGTAAATGGTAAGCTGATTACCCTACCGGCGGAATTTAAAAAACGCCGAGCCAATCGCGGTATGGAGGGCTTAACTGTTACCCCAGATCAAAAATATCTGGTTGGTATCATGCAATCTGCCCTTTATAACCCCGATAAAACCACTAAAAAATCGACCATGACCCGCCTTGTGCGTATCGAATTGGCAACGGGTAATATTGAGCAATTTATTTACCAACAACAAAGCACCGATAGCGACTCGAACTCAGGCATTGTCGCCATTGATAAAGACACATTTTATGTCATTGAGCGCGATGGTGAACTGCCACAGCTTAATGCCGCAGCGATTAAAAAAGTATATAAAATTAGCCTAGCGGGTGCGACAAACCTAGAAGCAGTCACTAATACTACCGACATCGTGCAAGATGTAAATCTTGGCTTAATGGTCGGTGGCAAAACCTTGGAGCAGTTGACCCTCACTGCCGATGGTTGGAATGTGCTTGCTAGTAAAGGCATTCGCCCAGTGAGTAAAACCGAGTATCTCGATGCGGTGATGAAGCTAAACTACCCGCATGATAAGCTTGAAGGTTTGCTCCTGTTCCCGAATGGTACATTGGGGCTGATCAATGATGACGACTTTGGCATCGCTGCGCAAGTCAAAGACAGCAAAGACTTTATCACGCCAAAATACATCGACAAAACCAATAGCGATATTGACAGCGATCGCTTGTATATCTACCGTCCCTAAAATTCTGCTCTTGATTGAAAAGGGCTTGGCATAAATTAGTGTGCCAAGCCTTTTTTAAATGTCACATTACCTGATGAATCCAATAATAAAACGAATCCGAAAAAATCCCCATCTCGTGCAACACTTTGATGGTGGCTTTGCCAATTAAGAGCAAAAACTTGAAATAGATTAAAACATCATGATAATTAACCAATGTACGATGTGTTTTATCATCACTGAATTGGGCTGTTTTTTTGTGG
>CALJUC010000071.1 GCA_937975585.1 uncultured Moraxella sp.
TATTCATCCTATAAAGAATGCAAAAAAACCGTTTAATTGAGAAATAAAAAAGGCGAGCATTGCTCACCTTTTAGTAAGTCAACAATTCAACTTAAACAACCGCTTTCACAGCTTGAATGACCGCATCAGTCGTGATGTTAAAGTATTTAAATAAGTCTTTGGCCGGTGCTGACTCACCAAAGGTGGTCATACCCACGACTTTACCGTCTAGACCGACAAACTTGTACCAGTAATCCACGTGGCTTGCTTCAACGGCAACACGCGCGCGAATTTGTGGTGGTAATACGCTGTCACGATAGTTGATGTCTTGTTTGCTAAATACCTCGGCACATGGCATTGATACCACACGCACACCCACACCGTCAGCCGTTAATTGGTTGTACGCGTTCATCGCCAATTCAATTTCAGAGCCGGTTGCGATGATGATGGCTTTTAACTCGCCTTGTTCTTTGGCAAGTACATAACCACCTTTGGCGATATTTGCCACTTGCTCGTTGTCACGTGCTTGGTGTGGTAAGTTTTGACGGCTAAAGATAAGTGCAGAAGGTGTGGTTTTGGCCTTAATCGCTTCAACCCATGCCACCGCTGATTCAACGGTATCACATGGACGCCATGTGTGTAGGTTTGGTGTTGCACGTAGGCTAGCCAACTGCTCAACCGGTTGATGCGTTGGGCCATCTTCACCCAAACCAATCGAATCATGGGTGTATACGTTAATCACGCGTTGCTTCATCAAGGCTGACATACGTACCGCGTTGCGCGCGTATTCCATGAACATCAAGAAGGTCGCAACGTATGGGATAAAGCCGCCATGTAATGCAATACCATTGGCAATCGCGGTCATACCAAACTCGCGCACACCGTAATGGATATAGTTACCAGCCGCGTCATCTTCGAGTGCTTGAGCGTTCTTGAACCAAGTTAAATTAGAACCCGCCAAATCCGCTGAGCCGCCTAGCAACTCGGGTAAGTCTGGTTGTAAGGCGTTAATTGAATTTTGGCTCGCTTTACGTGAGGCAATGTTTTCTGGGTTGGCTTGGCAAGCTGCGATAAAGTCTTGTGCTTTTTGCTCAAAGTCTGCTGGCAAGTCACCATCGATACGACGCACTAATTCATCCGCCAATTCTGGATAGGCGCGTTTGTACGCATCAAATTCGCTTTCCCAACTTTGTTGTAGCGCTTGGCCTTTAACCTTGCAATCCCAACCTTCATAGATATCAGCGGGTAATTCAAACGCCTCATGTTCCCATGCCAACTCTTGACGGGTTAAGGTGATTTCGTCATTACCCAGTGGCGCACCATGGCTCTCTTCTTTGCCTTGTTTATTCGGGCTACCAGCACCGATAATGGTCTTACACATAATCAGTGATGGCTTGCTAACTTCAGCAATCGCCGCTTCAGTGGCTTTGGTAATCGCATCAGTGTCATGACCATCGACTTTTTGTACATGCCAACCATAAGCTTCAAAACGCGCTTGGGTATCGTCTGAGAACCAACCCTCAACATCCCCATCAATTGAAATACCGTTGTCATCGTAGTAAGCAATTAATTTGCCTAACTGCAACGTACCGGCCAATGAACACACTTCATGGCTAATACCTTCCATCAAACAACCATCGCCCAAGAAGCAATAGGTGTGATGATCAATCACGCGATGGCCATCACGGTTGAATTGTGCCGCTAAGGTTTTTTCAGCAATCGCAAAACCCACCGCATTGGCAATACCTTGTCCTAATGGGCCTGTTGTGGTTTCAACACCAGCAGTATAACCATACTCTGGATGGCCTGGGGTTTTAGAATGTAATTGACGGAAGTTTTTTAGATCTTCGATACTCACGTCATAACCAGTCAAATGTAGCAACGCATATTGCAACATTGAGCCATGACCATTCGATAACACAAAGCGGTCACGGTTTAGCCATTTTGGGTCGGTTGGGTTATGTTTTAAAAACTTACGCCACAATACCTCTGCAATATCTGCCATACCCATTGGGGCACCAGGGTGACCCGAATTGGCTTTTTGTACCGCGTCAAAAGCGAGGGTGCGAATGGCATTGGCGAGCCGACGTTCAGCGATTGGTGTGGTCATAACATGTCCTAGCAAAAGATGAAAAAAGGAAAATTTTATGTCTAAAAATCTTAATCGTGGCAAATTTTAGCATATTTTATGCCAGTTGTTATGACGGTTTTTACCTGTTTGCGATTTACCAATTTTCATTCATCGACATTTATCAAGCAATGCGTTTATTAATGCGATTGCGACCACTGCGTCAGCGTAAAATCCATAGTTTATTGTGCAAAAATCATTTATAATACCCCGTTACATTTTTAAAAATGTTATCGCCTTAATCATTTTGCAAACTTGCTCGTTTAACCCCTCAATTGTCCGCCAACAAAGCGTTCCAATATTAGTTTTTAATATCAGATGTTAGCGACCTTGTTAAACGTGACTTTCTATTGCTCTGAGCATTGTTCTAAGCTGTGACGCTATCAATAGAGATAGGTTTGCAAAGCGATTAATTTTTTTAGCCTTTTCATAAGGGAAAATTAATATGCGTGAATATTCATTATTTACTTCAGAATCAGTCAGTGAAGGTCATCCGGACAAGCTAGCCGACCAAATTTCTGATGCCATTCTTGATGCCATCTTAGAACAAGATATCCATGCGCGTGTCGCTTGCGAAACCTTGACCAAAACGGGGGCGGTGGTATTGGCCGGTGAGATTAGTACCCATGCCAACGTTGATTTTGAAAAAATCGTCCGCGATACCGTACTACGTGTGGGTTATAACCACTCAGATTTGGGTTTTGATGGTGCAACGTGTGCCGTGATTAACATGATTGGTAAGCAATCACCAGAAATCGCGCAAGGCGTTGACCGTAGCCGTCCTGAAGACCAAGGTGCCGGTGACCAAGGTTTGATGTTTGGTTATGCCACCCATGAAACCGATGTATTGATGCCTGCGCCGATTCAGTTCTCGCACCGTTTAATGGAGCGCCAAGCTGAATTGCGTAAAAATGGCACATTGCCTTGGTTACGCCCAGACGCCAAAGCACAGGTAACCGTGCGTTATGATGGTAATCGACCTGCGTTTGTTGATGCCTTGGTATTATCTACTCAGCATAACCCAGAGATTTCTGAAAAAGACTTGCATGAAGCGGTCATGGAAGAAATCATCAAGCCAGTGATTCCTGCCGATATGTTACATGCCGGTACACGTTATCACATCAATCCAACCGGTAAATTCGTGATTGGTGGCCCAGTGGGTGACGCCGGCTTAACCGGTCGTAAAATTATCGTGGATACCTACGGTGGTATGGCACGCCACGGTGGTGGTGCTTTCTCAGGCAAAGATCCATCGAAAGTTGACCGCAGTGCCGCATATGCGGGCCGTTATGTAGCCAAAAACATCGTTGCCGCTGGTCTTGCTGAGCGCTGTGAGATTCAGGTGAGTTATGCGATTGGTGTGGCTGAGCCGACTTCTATCTCAGTCAATACCTTTGGCACAGGCAAAATTGGCGACGAGCAAATTGTTGAATTTATCCGTCAACACTTCGACTTACGCCCATACGGTATTACGCGTATGCTAAACCTATTACAACCAATGTATGAGCAAACCGCCAGTTATGGTCACTTTGGTCGTGAAGGTACCGAAACAGCCTTTACGTGGGAACGCACCGACCGCGCTGCCCTATTACGCGCTGACGCTGGTCTATAATTATTAATCTATAAAAAAAGTGGGTAAATTTGTACTTTGCCCATTTTTTATGCCAAAATTTTTATCATAGTCAAATGAATTCATTTTAAGACAAGCAAAACGAGCGCAGATAGTACAGCAAGCCCTGTTTTCATAAAAACTGGACGCCGTATTAAATTGAATTTAGAAGACGATAGCTTTTGCAAATATTAGGATAACTTATGTCAAATCAAGATAATACCCAAAACATGGCCGATGATGCGGTAACGGCAGAAATGAACGCATTTTATGAGCGTGCCGATGAGTTTATCAAGTTGGCCAATGAGCTACGTACCGATGAGGTACATGCCGGTAAAATCAATGCTTCTATGCTGTATGCGGTAGCACGTTTCAGTGCATGGACAGCGGCCACTGGCTTTGTCAAAGGCAGCGATTACGCCAAAGAAAAAGCCGATATCATTGAGCACTTTACCAAAAACTTCGAGCGTATGCTGTCAGACAACATCGATGATTACGCTGAAAACTTCCAAAAATATATGCAAATCGGCAAACAACCTGAATAGTCGCTTGTTTGGCGTAAAACCCTGATCAATAGACAATAAAAAGCCCAGTGACTTGATATCACTGGACTTTATTTTTCGGTAGCTTATTGACTGTTAAAAATTTCATAACCTAGAAAGTTAATAAACGGTCACCGTCTTTATCGACAATACGACTCGTTAAGCCCATAGTGTTTAACAGATTAATAAATGGCTTAGGGTTGAGTTCTTCGACATTGACCATCTTCCCGACATCCCATATACCTTGCGCGATTAAAATAGCGGCTGCGACTGGCGGCACACCCGCCGTATATGAGATACCTTGACTGCCAACTTCTTGGTAAGCCGCTTGGTGGTCGACCACGTTATAAATAAAGATTTCTTCATCAATACCGTCTTTTTGACCACGGACTTTATCGCCAATACAAGTTTTACCTTGATAGTTGGGTGCAAGCTCATTGGGGTCTGGCAATACGGCCTTGACGACTTTTAATGGTACGACCTCGAGCCCTTCAGCCGTGGTCACAGGCTGCTCTGACAACAAGCCTAGACTATTAAGTACAGTGAACACATTCATATAGTGCTCACTAAACCCCATCCAAAAGCGAATATTCGGTACATTCAAATTGACTGATAAAGAATGCAGTTCGTCATGCCCGCTTAGATAACTGGTCTGTTCGCCCACCACGGGCAAGTTATCCGTACGCTTTACCTCAAACATGCTATTCTGTTGCCAAGCATTATTTTGCCAAGAATACACCGTACCGGTAAACTCACGAAAGTTAATCTCGGGGTCAAAGTTGGTGGCAAAATAGCGCCCATGACTACCTGCATTAATATCAATGATATCAATATCCGTGACGCTACCCGTATCGAAGTAATCCACCCCAATACGCGCATACGCATTGACCACGCCGGGATCAAAGCCTATGCCCAAAATCGCAGTAATGCCATTGTCCGCGCACAGCGTTTTGCGTTGCCACTCATAATTGGCGTACCAAGGTGGCGTTTCGCAGATTTTACGCGGGTCTTCGTGAATCGCGGTATCAATGTAGGCGGCCCCTGTTTCGATACAAGCTTGTAGTACTGACATATTGATAAAAGGCGCGCCCACATTAATGATGATTTGCGATTGGGTGGCGTTAATCAACGCTTTAGTCGCTTCGATATCAAACGCATCGAGTTGGTAGCAATGCAAAGTCGCAGGTAGTTTAAAGCTATGTTTTTGAGTCACACTATCGGCAATATGTTGGCATTTTTCGATAGTGCGTGATGCAATACTAATGTCGCCTAACATATCGTTGTGCATCGCACATTTATGAGCGACCACCTGTGCGACCCCGCCCGCCCCTATAATCAGTACATTGCGTTTGGTGGCTTGATCGCCACTTTGCTTATTTTTTAGCATTGCATAATCCTCCTTAATTGCCCTATGCACTGGCATATAAACGGATAGCTTTTTAATAAAGTCGGGTTAAAAAAGGAAGAAAAAGGAAAACCCATCCATCCGCTGTTGGTATCTAACATCACACTTACGAGTGCCTAGCACGCTTAACTATTGTCTTTTAAAGGATTATTGCCATCCAAAAGTTATGACAAACTAGCCTTATAGTCTTGATAGGTAAATTGCTTCACGACCTTAAACGTGCCGTCCAATTCTTTGACCACAATCGCTGGCATATCCACGCCATTAAACCAGTTTTTCTTAACCATGGTATAACCCGCAGCATTGCCAAAACTTACCCGATCACCTATCGATAAAGCTTGTCCTTGTAAATCATATTCACCGAAGATATCACCGGCCAAACATGACTTACCACATAACTGGGTACTTTGCACCGATTCTAGTTTGGTCAAATTTTTGACCTCACCATTAATCGCATACAAAGGCGCGGTTTCACGATAAATCAGTAAATCAAGCATATGCGCTTCGATAGAACTATCGACAATGGCAAGGGCCTTGTCATGGTTAATGACGTCCAATACCGTGGTTTCAAGCGTAGCCGCTTGGGTGATACTTGCCTCGCCCGGCTCAAGGTACACTTGCACATCATAAGTCTGGCTAAAGACTTTTAACCGCGCCGCCAACTTCTCTAATGGATAACCCTCACCCGTAAAATGAATACCCCCACCAAGACTGACCCAGTCTAACTGCTTAAGAAACTCGCCATACTGCTGTTCAATCGTGGTTAGCATGTCATCAAATTTGGTAAAACTCGCATTTTCACAGTTATTATGAATCATCACCCCCGAAATCAACGGCAAGCAGCTTTGTAGCACGGCCACATCCGTTTCGCCAAGTCGACTAAACGGACGCGATGGGTCAGCAATGATAAATGAGGAACTGCTCATCTGAGGATTGAGACGAATACCAATCGGCATGTTAGGCTTTTGCTTATGAACACGCTCAGCAAAACGCTCAAGTTGGGTCTTGGAGTTAAAGATTATCTTATCGCCATACGCAATGACCGCATCAATCTCGCCATCGCTATAAGCCACACTATACGCATGCGTTTCACCGCCAAAAGTTTCTCGCCCCAAACGTACCTCGTTAAGCGATGAGGAAGTCGTACCATCCATATAATCGCGCATGAGGTCAAATACCGACCAGCTAGCAAAACACTTGAGCGCCAACAATGTTTTCGCCCCTGATAACTCACGTAAGCGCGCCATCTTTTGCATATTTGGTAATAGTTTTGATTTATCAATCAGATAAAATGGCGTTGGAATCTGACTGATATCGGCAAATATTTGCGGCTGTTGATTGAGCGTCATATTGTTATCAGTCGCAAGGTTATCAACCGATGGCATCTGGGTCGGTGATACAGTGTGAGTCATAGGCTATTTTTCTCTTATGGATGCACTTAATTTGTTCATTTGGTATTTATTCATCTAGCAATATATTCAAAGTCATCCGTTGATTACTTAAATAGACGATAGCCCATCCAAACAATAATCGCCAACACTAAGATGATCGTCGTGACCCGCCATACCCAGCGTGGAATCAATGGCACTTTAATATGCTCTTGCTGTAAGTGATTGTCCAAGCTTTGATGGAGTTGGTTCAGTCCGTTAGGCGTAGCTTGATTAGCGTTGGTATTTACACTATTCGTTGGGGTTTGATTTTTCGCATCGCTTTGCATTTCATAGGCATCAATTTGATTTTTGGCTTCTTCCATGCTGATGCTTTGTTCGCTTGCATGGGTTTTAATTGCAATCACATAGTTTTTTTTGTCGACCAATTGACGAATATGCGGTGGTAAAGCAGCTGGTTTAGCCATAGTAGTGACCCTTGGTTTCCTCAAATACGTACAACATAACAATTTATCACCAAGATAACCATATCCAATTAGTAACCATAAATATGTAACAAAATGTAAAATTTTTTGACTCTGCTATTGGCTTTTTATACAAAGAATACATAGCCGTTTTTTAAATCATGCAATAAATCAACTTTATTATTTATAAATTGCATAATATTAATGTTACTTTAATATTGTTAATTTATTATTAAATATTAAGCTAAAGACAAGTTGGCTTTTTATCGTTATACTAAAACCATCTTCAATATTTACCACCCTAATAAATTTACCTATCTCGTTATTGATTAACGATTTTTCACCTCAAATAAGGAAATTACTATGGCACAACTATCAGCCGGTCGCCGTTTTCGCAATGCCTTACAAGAAGAAGTCGCGGCTAATCGCCCGTTACAAATCGTTGGTACCATTAATGCATATACTGCGATGATGGCAACCCAAGTGGGTCACAAAGCGTTATATTTATCAGGTGGTGGCGTGGCAAACGCATCATTTGGTTTGCCTGACCTTGGTATGACCAGCCTAAACGACGTATTAACCGATGCCACTCGTATCACCAACGCGGTTGATACCCCGTTATTGGTTGACATTGACACTGGTTGGGGTGGCGCGTTTAACATCGCACAAACTATCAAACAAATGGAAAAAGCGGGTGTTGCAGCGGTTCATATTGAAGACCAAGTGGCACAAAAACGTTGTGGTCACCGCCCAAACAAAGAAATCGTTTCAACCGCTGAAATGGTTGATCGTCTAAAAGCGGCATTGGATGCTAAAGTTGACCCTGATTTTGTGGTAATGGCACGTACCGATGCATTATCAGTTGAAGGTCTAGACGCAGCCGTTGAGCGCGCCGTGGCTTTCCAAGAAGCCGGCGCAGACATGATTTTTGCTGAAGCGTTGACTGACATCACCATGTACCGTAAATTTACCGACGTATTAGATATCCCAGTATTGGCAAACATGACTGAATTTGGTCAAACTGACCTTTACACCACCACTGAATTGTTTGAAGTGGGTGTTGAGATGGTACTATACCCACTATCAGCATTCCGCGCGATGAACAAAGCCGCGTTGAATGTCTACCAAGCATTGAAAAATGAAGGCGTTCAAACGTCAGTGGTTGATACCATGCAAACGCGTATGGAACTGTATGATTTCTTGAACTACCACTCATACGAACAAAAACTGGATGAATTGTTCCAAAGCAAAAAATAACTGTCACGTTAGCCTGACACGATGGATGCCAGGCTAATCGTTTGTTATACATTATGTGATTAAGACACTACAAGGAGTTTTACCATGTCAAATACTGAAAACACCCAAGCCACTGAGAACAAGCCAAAACCAAAAAAATCGGTTGCATTATCTGGCGTTGCCGCTGGTAACACCGCACTATGTACTGTTGGCCGTACCGGTAACGACTTAAGCTACCGTGGCTATGACATCCTAGACTTGGCTAAAGACAGCGAATTCGAAGAAGTAGCTCACTTGCTTATCCACGGTCACTTGCCAAACAAGCATGAACTAGCCGCGTATAAGAAAAAACTAAAAAGCATGCGCAATCTGCCAGTGAACGTATTGGCGGTGCTTGAAGCCTTGCCTGCCCACGCCCACCCGATGGATGTGATGCGTACTGGCGTATCGGCACTGGGCTGCACCTTGCCTGAGCGTGAAAGCCAACCTGTGGCAGAAGCACGTGACATCGCTGATAAATTAATCGCGTCTTTAGGTTCAATGTTACTTTACTGGTACCACTACAGCCACAATGGCAAAGTGATTAACCTTGAAAGCGACCAAGACAGCGTCGGTGGTCACTTCCTAGAGTTATTACACGGTGAAGCGCCAAGCGAATCACATATCAAAGCAATGCACACCTCATTGATTCTATACGCAGAGCATGAGTTCAATGCGTCTACCTTTACCTCACGTGTCATCACTGGTACAGGTTCTGACATGTACTCAGCGATTTCTGGTGCAATAGGTGCATTGAAAGGTCCAAAACACGGTGGTGCAAATGAAGTTGCGTATGACATCCAAAAACGTTATCGCACGGCTGACGAAGCAGAAACAGACATCCTTGATCGCTTAGCGAAGAAAGAAGTCATCATCGGCTTTGGTCACCCAGTTTACACGGTAAGCGATCCACGTAACGTTGTAATTAAAGAAGTTGCGCGTAACTTGTCACAAGAAACTGGCGACATGACGTTGTTCAATGTAGCAGAGCGTCTAGAAAGCGTGATGTGGGACAACAAAAAAATGTTCCCGAACTTGGACTGGTTCTCAGCGGTAAGCTACAACAAAATGGGCGTACCAACTGCGATGTTTACCCCATTATTTGTGATTGCGCGTACCGCAGGTTGGTCAGCGCACGTGCTTGAGCAACGTGCCGATGGCAAAATCATCCGTCCTTCTGCCAACTACACAGGACCTGATGACCAAAAATTTGTGCCGCTGGATGAGCGTCAATAATTAGCGTTTTAATCGTATAAAAAGCCTTTCAGGTCAGCTCACCCATTGATTTGAAGGGCTTTTTTTCTAATGGATTATTAATTTTAAGGTTAAGCCAAATGACAAGCCAATACCGCAAGCCCTTACCCAATTCTGATTTGGAATACTACG
>CALJUC010000072.1 GCA_937975585.1 uncultured Moraxella sp.
TCATCGCGAAGATCTGATTTTTGGGTTGCCACACCTGTCGGGCAGTTATTGAGGTGGCAAATACGCAAGTATTTACACCCCACTGCAATCATCGGTGTGGTACCAAAACCAAAGCTTTCTGCCCCCAAGATAGCCGCTTTGACCACGTCTAGTCCTGTTTTTAGACCGCCATCGGTTTGGACACGTACTTTATGGCGCAGCCCATTGACACGCAGTGATTGATGCGCTTCTGCCAAACCTAACTCCCAAGGCGACCCTGCATAGTGAATAGACGACAATGGCGAGGCGGCGGTACCACCATCATAACCAGAAATAGTTATCAAATCGGCATAGGCTTTGGCAACACCCGTGGCAATCGTACCAACCCCGGGACGTGATACTAGTTTAACTGATACCAGTGCGCTTGGATTAACTTGTTTTAAGTCAAAAATCAACTGTGCCAAGTCTTCGATTGAGTAGATATCGTGATGCGGTGGTGGTGAAATCAAGGTCACACCCGGTACTGAGTAACGTAAACGCGCGATTAGGCTGTTGACTTTACCACCTGGTAGCTGACCGCCCTCACCTGGTTTTGCACCTTGAGCGACTTTAATCTGCATCACTTCAGCAGAGCGTAAATAGGCTGGGGTCACACCAAAGCGACCTGATGCCACTTGTTTGATTTTTGAGTTGCGTACAGTACCGTAACGGCCTGGGTCTTCACCGCCCTCACCTGAGTTCGAGCGACCACCGATGGTGTTCATCGCCACGGCAATGGCTTCATGCGCTTCAGGTGATAATGCACCCAATGACATACCCGCTGAGTCAAAGCGTTTTAGGATATTATCAATGCTTTCAACCTCATCAAGTTTGATTGGGTTGTCGGTATTTAACGTTAATAAGTCACGTAGCGTTGCTACAGGGCGAGTATTAACGATATCCGCATATTCTTGGTAGTTGCTGTAGTCACCAGTGCGTACCGCTTTGTGTAGCGCTTGGATCACATCAGGGTTAAACGCATGGTATTCTTTGTTAAAGACGAATTTTAACAAGCCACCTTGATCCAATGGTACACGTTTACTGAACGCATTGTTGGCAAGGATTTGTTGATCACGCGCCAAGTCTTCAAAGGTCGCGCCCTTGATACGGCTTTCCACCCCTTCAAAACACAATGCAACGACTTCATCTGATAAACCAACCGCTTCAAACAACTGCGCACCGCGATACGAAGACACCGTCGAGATACCCATTTTTGATAAGATTTTTAACAAACCTTTATCTAGGCTCTTACGGAAATTGTTTTGGGCATATAGTGGGTCGCCTAACAAATCACCTTTATCAGTCAGGTCGGCAATCACGTTGTACGCTAGGTAAGGATAAATTGCCGTTGCACCAAAACCTAACAACACAGCGACGTGATGTGAGTCACGTACTAAGCCAGTTTCGACGATTAAGTTAGCATCCGCACGCAAACCTTGATTAATCAAGTGATGATGCACCGCACCCGTTACCATGATGGCATTGGCTGGTACTTTGCCTTGCTCAATATTACGGTCGGATAATAAGATGAGTACATTACCGTCACGTACCGCTTGTTCGACCTGTTGGCAAATTGCTTGAATAGCACTGTCAAGTGATTGATTGGCATCGTAATTTAGGTCGATCGTCGCAAAGGCAAAACCTTCTTTATTGATTTGGCGCAACTGCTTCATTTTGCTAGCAGATAGCACAGGCGATGACAAGACGATACGGTTTGCATGCTCTGGTGTTGGATCAAATACGTTTTTCTCTGTACCCAAGCAAGTCTCAAGCGACATCACAATCGCTTCACGCAATGGGTCGATTGGTGGGTTGGTCACCTGCGCGAATTGTTGACGGAAAAAGTCAGCAACGTGACGGATTTGGCGTGATAGTACCGCCATTGGGGTATCATCACCCATTGAACCGACCGCTTCTTGGCCGTTTTCTGCGGCTGGGCGTAAGATTTCGGTACGTTCTTCATTGGTGATATGGAACATTTTTTGAAGGGCAAATAATTGCTCACCCGTATCACGCTCTGCAAACGCTTGCTCTTCCAAGCTTTCATCATCACGTAAACGCACGGCATTTTCACGCAACCATAAACGATAAGGATGCGCTTTTTTCAACTGGCGACCCACCGCTTTGGTATCCATGATGTTACCAGTTTCGGTGTCAATCACCAACATTTGACCCGGTCCAACACGGCCTTTGGCAACCACATCTTCAGGTTGATAGTCCCACGTACCGATTTCTGAGGCAACGGTAATATAACCATTTTTGGTGGTTACCCAACGTGATGGGCGTAGGCCGTTACGGTCAAGCATACACACAGCATAGCGACCATCTTGGATAACCAGACCTGCAGGGCCGTCCCAAGCTTCCATATGCTGAGAATAGAACTCATAAAACGCACGTAAGTCCATGTCCATGGTATCAACGTTTTGCCAAGCAGGTGGCACCAAGATTGATAACGCGCGGAACAAATCCATACCGCCCGATACCAACACTTCAAGCATATTATCCAAGCTTGATGAGTCAGAGCCAGTACGGTTGACCAACGGGTGTAATTCTTGTAATTCAGGGATTAGGTCAGTGACGAATTTAGGGGTACGCGCTACGGCCCAGTCACGATTACCATCAATGGTGTTAAGCTCACCATTATGTGCTAGATAGCGGAATGGCTGTGCCAATGGCCAACGTGGCAAGGTATTGGTCGAGAAACGTTGATGGAACACCACGATATGCGACATCAAACGCTCATCTTGTAAATCCAAGAAGAATGATGGCAAATCAGCAGGCATCACCAAGCCTTTATAAATCACGACTTGGCTCGTTAATGATGTCACATAAAATAGCGGGTCATCGCCAAGTTGTAACTCCGCTTTTTTGCGAGCGACGAATAACTTACGATTAAATGACGCTTCATCGATGTCTAATGGACAGTTCACAAGGATTTGTTTAAAGCCTGGCAATGACTCGCGTGCAATCTCACCAACAATTGACAAGTCAACCGGCACATCACGCCAACCTGCAACCATTAACCCTTGCGCTTCCAATTCAGCATTTAGGATTTGTTGGCTATGCTGCGCCAGTTCTTTGTCCAAATTGACGAAAATCGTACCCACTGCAAAAACAGGATTTAAGCTAAAGCCATTATCGCCCGCAATTTTTTTGAAGAACGCTTTAGGGGTCGCAATCAATAAACCACAGCCATCCCCTGTTTTACCATCAGCAGCAACACCACCACGGTGGGTCATACAGCTTAGGCTATGAATCGCGGTTTGTACTAGGTCATGACTGGCTTCGCCATGGGTATGGGCAATTAACCCAAAACCACAGTTATCCTTAAAAGTATCTGGTTGATACAGGTTCTGTAGATCGGAATATAAGTGTGATGACATTGGCGGTTCCCTATTGGTTGTCAGCAAACTGAGATTGCAGCGCTTAGTCAGAGGCTAAGACTGAGGGTATCAAACTCATGAAAAATTGTATTAATAAACCATTATACAATTTTCGTGCCAGTTATTGACGTTTGTTATCGTACTTCAAATTAACGCGTTATATATTATAGACTTAACGGCAAAAAATCCACGTAAACTTTGCGAACAATCACCCTGCACCAATACATTGAAAGCTGCACCAAAATAGGACTAAGCACCGTTTTGGTGCATAGTCAATTGGACATATTATTACCCTTTTGGTGCTGGTTCAGCATTTGTTTCTTTGGCCGGTTTTTCTTTAACAGGCTTTTCTTTGGCTGGCGCTTCTTTTGATGCTGTATCTTTAGCGGGTTTCTCCTTAATGGGCTTTTCTTTAGCCGGTGCAGTTTCTTTCATCGCAGGTGGTTCAGATTTTTGCACTTTTAAGGGTTGAGACTTGTTATCACTCGCTGCATCATTACTCTGACGTGTTTCTTGAATATTTAAGGTTTCTTGTTGGTCAGGTGATTTTTCGATACTTGGTTTTTGGGCGACTGGTTTTGGTTTATCCGCCGCTGTTGTCGATGCATCTTGTGGTTTTGGCTTCGCTTTTGGTGCAGGTAGTTGTTTTTCGTTGGTTTTTAATTTAACCGAGCGTGGGGCATTTTTACCTGTATCTTTAAGCGGTGGCGTTATTTCGTACTCATCCATTTGCGGCACGTACATCTTAAATTCTTCTGGGAATGCGGTCACATTATTCGGTAAGTTAAACGCCACCGTTTTACTCGCACCAATGGCTTCCTCAACTGAGTTGAACACACCATAAGTCAAAACAAAACGCTTTTGGTTGTTTTTATCAACAATACGAAAATAGTTAAATTTATCGCGGTCATTGGTGCGGCTATTGAGGTAATCTGTAATGACCTCGTGTTCGACCACGTTCATGACCTGCACCGTCCACTTCCCTGTATTTTGCTTAATAAAGCGACTGTCTTTGAACTCTTTTGGATAGTTGCGCATATCACGAATGACCGCGTCAAAGGTAATAGGCTTCACCAATGCCATGGTTTCATCTGGGGTATGCGCCGCTAATAGCATGACTGGGTCGGTAACCGCAGGGTTATCAGCGTTTTTTTGCGTCAGGCTTTTCACCGGTTTAACTGCCGATGCTACCCATACCATAAACGTTAGACCACCGGCAATCGCGGCTAATAACAACCAAATGGTGACTTTAAAAGCCCATGAGCGATACGCTGTGCATAAAGAAGCTAGCATAAGACAACCTTTACAAAAAATACGTGAGCATGCTCACCGAACGATACAATAGCAAATCCAATAAAGGCGCAGTTTTAACCTAAACTCAAGACGCGTTCCAATTGCTTTTGATCATAATCACTGGTCAATACGGCTTGACCCAACGCTTGCAATAAGATTAAGCGAATTTTACCGGCTTTGACTTTTTTATCATGCTGCATCAAGCCCAATGCAACATTCACATCGATACTTGGCGGTTTGACGGGCAAATTGGCACGTGCGATTAATTGTTCACCACGTACCAAATCGGCTTGCGTGAGCCAACCCATCGCTTGTGATAACTGCATGGCTTGCACCATACCGGCTGCGACCGCCTCACCGTGTAACCAACTACCATAACCTTCGTGCGTTTCAATCACATGACCAAACGTGTGACCAAAATTTAACAATGCGCGCTTGCCCGCTTCAAATTCATCCGCTACCACGATATCCGCCTTGTGCTGACAGCAAGTTTGCACCGCTTGCGCAAGCAAGGTTAAGTCACAAGCCACCAAAGCATCCATATGGGTTTCTAGCCATGCTAAAAATTCAGCATCCCCAATTAACGCATACTTAATCACTTCTGCCAAACCAGCCGATAACTCACGTGCCGGCAAGGTGGTCAGCGTGGTCATATCGGCTAACACCAACCGCGGTTGCCAAAACGCCCCAATCATGTTTTTACCAAGCGGATGATTAATACCTGTTTTGCCGCCAACGCTTGAATCAACTTGTGATAACAGGGTTGTTGGGATTTGAATAAAATCCACGCCGCGCATAAAACTGGCAGCCGCAAAACCCACCATATCACCGATGACGCCCCCACCTAACGCCACCAACGTACAGTCGCGGTTAAAATGTGCTTGCATCAAGGCATCATAAATTTTATTAATCGACGCTTGCGTCTTATAGACTTCGCCATCCGGCAACACGCAAGTAAGCACCGTCTTATCACTGGGTAATGCGGCGAGTAACGTATCTAAATATAAAGGCGCGACGGTTTCATTGGTGACGACTAGAATTTGTTGACCACGAATAAACGGCTGATAATCAAAACCACCCATTAAATCTTCACCAATAAAAATCGGATAATCGTGGGATTGGGTGTGGACAACTAATTGATTTAACATATATAAAACCTAACAATAATAATGTAAGCCATCGACAAACACTTAGCCAGTCACTTAGACAAGCACTTAGTCGCCTTTTTGCGAATCCGCTGCACGTTGGGCCAATTGCGTCAAAATCTCTTGGACCATTTTTTTGGGTGAACTATGTCCTGTCGGTACGGTAATGTCAGCAAGCTCTTGATAAATAGGGTCACGCACAGCGAATAAATCAGCCAAGCGTTGTTTCGGATTATCAGTTTGAAGTAACGGACGATTACGGTCACGGCAGGTACGCTCATACTGCACGTCAACCGGTGCCCGTAGGTAAATTATATGACCGCGGCGTAGATAGGCATGATTTTGTGGTATCGTCACCGCGCCACCGCCTGTGGCCAGTACGACATTGTTTTGCGCCGTTAATACATCAAGTGCGCGACTTTCACGTTGGCGAAACCCTGCCTCACCTTCTTTTTCAAAAATCCAAGGGATTTTGGCGCCTGTGTTACGCTCAATTTCATGATCACTATCAAAAAACGTATAACCCAATTGTTGCGCTAAAAGCTTGCCAATCGTTGTTTTGCCCGCACCCATCGGCCCGATTAATATTAGCAATCGTTGCCCTTGATTACCATCCATAAAAAAACCACAAATCATTGTCCAATATCGTAGCCGATATTATACGATGATTTGTGGTAAATCACCATCCTAGCTCATGAGAAAGCCTAAGATGATTTTTTGTGCGATCAATTGGTTAGTTAATACGGCTAATACCGTCATTCACCAATTTTGGTGTTACAAAAATTAACAACTCTTGTTTGTCATTACGAACTTCAGTGCGCTTGAATAAACGATTTACGTAAGGTAAATCTCCCAAGAATGGTACTTTGCTAACACTATCACCCGTGGTCGTACGATAAATACCACCAAGTACCACGGTTTGACCATCGTCTACAACGACGTTGGTAGTCACCGAATCAGTGTCAATACTTGGTGGATTTGAGGTAAAGTTTGGACGACCATTTTCGATGGCCAATTGCATACCGATGCGACCATCTGGGGTAATATTTGGTGTCACTTCTAAGCTCAATGCGGCTTCTACAAAGCTGGTCGATGTAGCACCACTGGCGGCGGCCTCTTGGTATGGAATTTGGGTACCTGACATTACCTTGGCCGTCTGTTTATCCGCTGTCAATACTTTTGGACTAGAGATGACCTCACCTTTATTGTCCGCTTGCATGGCTGATAACTCAAGGTCTAGTAGCATATCTGAGATACTGAGTAGACCAAATGCGATACGGCCTGTTGGGTTCGTCACGCCTAAGTTGACGTTAAGGTTATCTGGGCGAGTAATATTGTACGTTGGGTAACTGACCGTTTGACCATTCACGGTTTGACTGGTCATGCTGTATTTTTTCAAATCCCAAATCGTTTGGTCAGAACCACCCACCAAAAGGTTACGGTTGCTAGCGGCGCCTTGCGATAACACACCCCATTTCACGCCCATGTCTTTACTAAAGCTATCAGTGGCACTGACGATACGTGCTTCAATCATCACCTGTTTGACGGGGATATCAATCTTACTAATCAAATCGCGGATGTTCATGATTGACGCTGAGGTATCTTTGATAATCAACGTATTGGTACGCTCATCGATCGTCACTGTACCGCGATTCGATAGCAGTGAACCACTGTCATTGGTATTTCTGGTATTGCCTTGCGCTTCAATCATCTCGCGCACTTTGTCCGCTTTGGCATAGTTAAGGCGAATATATTCGGTGCGTAGGGGCGCTAACTCTTGCTTGTCTTGTAAGGCTTTTAGTGCATCAGCTTCTTGTTTTTCTAGCTCAGCAGCCGGTGCAACCCAAATCACATTACCATTGACACGTTTATCCAAGTTTTTACTTTTTAGGATAATATCAAGCGCTTGGTCCCAAGGCACGTTAATCAAACGCAAGGTAATATTACCGCTCACGTTGTCACTGGCGACGATGTTGGTATTCGTATGCTGTGCTAATACCTCTAAAATCGTACGCACACTGACATCTTGGAACTCAAGCGATAAAGGTGCGCCACTATAGGTACGTTCTTCAAGGGTTGGCTGACGCAAGCGACGTGGTGGGTCAATGCTGATATTAAGCTGATTACCAGTTTGGTAGGCTTTGTATTCAAAGTCACTATTCATGACAATACGAATCACACCGTTGCGACCTTGGTTATTGGTCACGATATCACGTACTAACCCACGACCCACATTTAACTGTTTGAGCAGGTTGTTTGGCACCGTCGCACCGGTCATACGTATAACCAACTCATCGCCAAGACGTTGTACATCCAGTGGAATACTGTCATTCACCAATGCCACGCTTACAGTACCACCACCGTTGGCACTATCATTATAATTAATCGCCGCTAAGCCGTCATAATTGTACTGGCGTGTGACACTTGCCGCAGGATTTAATAATGGATTGACCTTAACCACCATGGTATCCGCTGGTGGTTTTACCGCAACGGTATTGGTGACGACTTCAACCGCAGGCGGTGTTACAATCACAGGCGCTGGTGTCACTACCACAGGCGCTGGCTCAACGACTGTCGTGGTAACTGTCGTTGCTGGCGCGACGGCAACAGGGGCTACGACCACAGGCGTGGTGGCAACCGTTACCGGTACAGCTGTACTACCTGACTGCATACTCACAATTAGACGATTGCCTTCTAAACGCGTGGTATAAGCCGCATTGTCATTCACGTTAATGATTAGACGCGTCATGCTATCGTTGGTCAAGGTGGTGACGTCTTTGATATTACCTTGATTAAATACCTGAGTGCGACTTGCCAACTGATTGCTGACACTGGGAAAATCTAGCACCAAACGATTAGGGCTGGTTAACTGGTAAGCGGTCGGCTGAACAGGTTGGCCGGCAAAATCAATGCCCAACTCGGTGAGTTGAGCCGTTGGTTGGGTCACACTGAGGCGTTGGATGCTATCGACCGCCATCGCGGCACTCGCCATAGTGAGGGTGGTCACCGCAACGGCCAATTTGGATAATGAAGCACCAAAGGGATAAGTAGTAATGGTCATGGGGGTATCCTTGATCTGTTTCTTAACTCACTGCGGCAACAAGCGAGGCTGGTTTTTCCACGTAACCCACTCGGCTGTCAGGGACAATTTCAATTAAATTAATTTGGGTCGTGGTAATTTCAGCAATGCGGCCATCATTTTTACCCATATAGTTACCCACTCGAACACTGGCAATGCTGCCGTCTGGACGTTGCACTAACCCATACAGCTCACCCGACTGGGACATCAAACTACCTTTGTAAATCAATTCATTAAGCTCAAATTGCTCAAGCGGTTCTTTAAGGCGCGTAACGTCCGGACGTACACCTTGAATTTGCGATTCCTGGGTCGCCTGTAGCATTAGACTTGGCGGCATGAAGGGGTCACGCAATCTAGCCGCGCTGTAAGTGAATTCTTGCACCCGTTCAGGCGTGGGTGGTGGCTTGACCGGTTGTGAAGGTTGGTTGCGAATATCTTGCATCTTTTGTTCAGCCAAACTAACACGATCCGCACAGCCCGCCAACAAAGCGGTTGAAACCAACAATGTCATCATGAGCGGCTGCTTGCACTGGTTATTTTGCATTGGTTGCCTCCGCGGTCTTCTTAGCATCTGCTTTCTTTAGCTCATCTTCAGTCACTTCCCTAGAGCGATAGGTTTTGACATTGAGGATTAAGTTGGTTTCTGGCAGCGTGTCTAAGGTTGGTTTACTATTATTTACCTCAAAGTCATGCAACGTGATAATCCTTGGTAATTTGGCAAGCCCACTCAAGAATGCCCCAAATTCATGATAGTTACCTAAGGCTGCGATACGAATCGGTTGCTCAATAAAAAACTCTTGCGCGATTTCAGGCTCAACTTTAATGTCTTGGAACTTAACGTTACTGCCCACGCCAACCATATTAATCCCATCCACCAAATCAGAGATTCGCGTATCTTTTGGTAACTGGTTAAGTAGTTCTTTAAAGTCAGACTGCATTTGTAGTACTTGTGCTTGGTATTCTTTTAAGTGACGCGCTTTTGACTCTTTTGTACGGTATTGATCGAGCAAGGTTTGCTCTTCAGCTTCAGCACTGGCAATATCTTCTCGCATGCTGCTAATGGGTAATAACCACGTTAAAGCCGCGACCATCGCCACGATAAATAGCAATACCGTCACCTTAACCGGCACTGGCCAACTGCCATAGTTGTTTTGGTCCAGTGATTTAAAGCTATCGAAAAAATCTTGGGTCGTATAGGCCTTTTTAGCGGGGCGATCCACTTTGCCGCCACGAATAGCCACCAGTGGTTTACGAATAGTCTTGACCTGTTTTGTTAACTTCACCATTCAATCCTTCCTTACTTAGCCGCACTGGCAGTAGCAGTTGCTGAAGCAGTACTGGCAGCATTGGATACTTTGACTTGGGTAGTGACAACAAAGGTCACATACTTTTCTTCAGGATATACAGGCTTTGGCGTGCTACCAGGTGGTGGGGGCGCTGGATTGGCACCTTGGTAAGCCACCGCATCGGGTTGCTGAATACTGACCACCGCCGACTTCTCTAGCCACTCCGAACTATCCAGACTACGCATAAATGTCGAAATCACATTCGGGTTGTCAGCTTGGCCTGTAAAGGTAATCACATCACCGACTCGTTTCATGTTAGTTAGATACATCTGGGCAGGAATCAGACGCGCAATATCATCCCAAACGCGCACCGGAATCGGACGACGGCCTTGTAAATCCTGAATCACCTTCATTCGCGCAATAATATCGTCGCGCTGCTGTTCAAGCGATTCGATTTGCTTTAGCGCACTGTCCAACTTGGTATTTTCTTGTTTGATACGCTCATTCGCAAGTTGTTGACTTTCTAACGTATTATTGTAATAGCTCCACGCGGCAAAGGCCCCGATTAACGACAATAACAGTACCGCACCCACCAAGGTTAAAAATTCTTTGTTTCTTCGTTCCCGAACTTCCTGACGCCAAGGCAGTAAGTTAATTCGTGCCATTAGTCAAAACTCCTTAAGGCCAAACCGCATGCCACCATCAGACTCGGTGCATCAATGATTAACATCTCGGTGTCAATGTGATTACTGATGGTCATATTCGAAAATGGGTTAGCAATACCGGTTCGGCTACCCAATCTTTTTTCTACCATACTTGCAAGCCCAGGGATGCTAGCATTCCCGCCTGCAAGCAAAATGTAATCAACTTGCTGAGTTTGATTTGACGAAAAATAAAACTGCAGTGCCCGAGTGATTTGCTGGACAATCCCATCCATAAATGGCGTTAGCACTTCGCTGTAATAATCATCTGGCAATGTCATGTTACGTTTATTCAGCATGGCTTCTTCAAAGGTCAAACCATAGCGATTTTGAATGGTTTCAGTTAATTGTGCGCCCCCAAACAGCTGCTCTCGGCTATAGACAAACTCGCCATCGCGGGCAATATACAAGGTCGTTTGGGTGTGGCCAATATCAATTAACGCAACGGTTTGCGGTTGACCCGGTAGGCTATCAACGATTAACTGAAACGCACGCTCAATTGCATAAGACTCAACATCCACAACTTTAGTGCTCAACCCTGCAAGTGCACAAACATCCACGCGCTGGTCAACATTCTCTGCCCGTGACGCCACCAACAATACGCGCGATAATTCCTCTTTAATCAAAGAAGGCCCTAACACCTCAAAGTCAATATTAACTTCTTCTAATGGATACGGAATATATTGATCAGCATCTAGGCGAATATTCGCCTCGCGCTCAATGTCGGTCATACTACTGTCCATTTCTATGATTTTACTAATCACAGACGCACTTGAAACAGCCGTCGCAACCTGACGTGTTGAAAACCCTACTTGATGACTTAATCGGCTAATCGCCTCACTGATACCATCGACATCGATAATATTCTTATCCGCGACCATGCCACGGGGTAACGGCTCGATGCCATAATTTTTTAAATGAAACAAACCGTACTGTCGAGTGATCTCTACCATCTTAATCGCCGTGGTACTGACATCAACCCCAATCAATTGTTTGCTATTTTTTGTAAACAACATCACAAGAATGTTCCTTTTTTGCACTATATCGGTAACAAAAACAGATTTTTTGCTACAATACGTTAGAAATCGAAGATATTCAACCACTTTTAGCCAACTTAGCGCATTTGAACGATGAAAACGAGGAAATAGAAAATTAATGCCGAATATTCTTTACTGTAAGTTGGTGAATTTAGGTATAATATGGTTTCTTTTTTCTTGAGCTAATGAATTTTTATGGCCCAATTATCTACTGCACCCGCCGCTAATGCATCAGTCACTTGGTTAAGATATTTCATTAATATTTTGCTCGCATTAATCGCTTTTGCGTTTGTCTTAGTATTGGCTTTCCCAATTGGTTTTTATGGCATGGCGATGTACATCTCTCCGAGTCTACCAAGCCTTGATGAGTTAAAACAAGCCAAAACAGCCATGCCTTTGCAGATTTATACTCAAGACAATAAGCTCATCGGGCAATATGGCGGTGTGATGTCGCTGCCTGTGACCTATGAACAAATTCCTCAAAACATGGTCAATGCTTTCCTAGCGGCCGAAGATGCGACTTTCTTCCAGCATAGCGGTATTAGTGTCAAAGGCATTGGACGTGCCTTAACCGAAGCGGCAAGCGATGACGATGGCCAAACGGGTGGCTCAACGATTACCATGCAGGTGGCAAAAAACTATTTTTTATCACCAGAACGTACCTTAAATCGTAAACTGACTGAATTGTTTTTAGCGCGTAAAATTGAAGATAAACTCAGTAAAAAAGAAATTTTTACCCTCTATGTCAATAAAATCTACCTAGGCCAAGGCGCTTATGGTGTCCAAGCCGCTGCAAAACAGTACTACAGTAAAAGCCTAGATAAACTGACCATCGCTGAAATGGCCATGATTGCCGGTCTACCGAAAGCGCCATCTAAGTATAACCCTGTCGTCAATCCAGAACGTGCCGTAGAACGCCGTAACTGGATTTTGGGGCAAATGCTCAAACACGGTTCAATTACCCAAGCACAATATGATGAAGCGGTCGCTGCACCGATTGGACTTAATCTATACCAAGCCAAACTTGATAAGAACTTCCCCTACTTGGCCGAGATGACGCGTTTTGCCTTGGTCGAAAAGTACGGTGAAGGCGTGATTGATGCCGGTTGGCGAGTGCGTATCACCGTTAACAGTGACACCCAAGAAATTGCAGAAAATGCGCTTAAACGCGGTCTATTCGCTTATGACCGTCGTCATGGTTGGCGCGGTGCAATGGGCAACACCCAAGACAAAGAAAAACCGGCCAACCTTTCTCATTATAAAGTAATGGGTAATCTATACCCTGTTGAAGTCACCAAAGCTACCCCTGGCGGTAACTTCGAGGCCGTGATGCAAAATGGTCAAAAAATCACTGTACCTTGGTCAGGCCAACGTTGGGCAACATTACGTTATCGCAGTCCAGATTCGACCTATATGTCAAACAACGTGGTCAAGGTTCATGACATCGTGTATGTTTCACCGAACAAAGACAATACCAGTTGGAGCTTAGTGCAGATTCCTGCGGTAGAAGGTGCATTGGTTTCACTTGAACCCGATACCGGTGCGGTACTGACTGCAGTTGGCGGTTTCGACTTTAATAAGAGTAAGTTTAACCGTGCGTTACAAGGTTATCGCCAACCGGGTTCTACCATTAAGCCATTGGTATATACCACCGCCTTGGAAAAAGGTTTTAGCCCCAATACATTGGTGTCAGATGGCCCATTGACCGTGGGCTCTTGGGAACCGAAAAACTCAGATGGCCGTAATCTTGGTATGATTCCGTTACAACGTGGTTTATATTTATCACGTAACTTGGTGTCGATTCGTGTGTTACGCTCAGCAGGTATTTCAGATACGCGTGAACTATTAAGCCAGTTTGGTCTTGAAAAAGAACGCATGCCGACCACGCTATCATTAGCCCTTGGTTCAGGTGAAGCGACCCCCATTCAAATGGCAACCGGTTATTCTGCCTTTGTCAATGGCGGTCACCGTATTCAGCCTTATTTCATTGACCAAATTTTTGATTATCAGGGCAAACTTCTCTACCAAGCCAATCCTCAACAAGCGTGTGCGGTATGTTTTAACAGCCAACTGGATGAGACCAATACCGAAAATCTCAAAGCTTTCCAAGAGGCACAGCAACAAGCGGCCGAAGGCAAAACAGATAAAGCAACTGGTGATAGCCAAAGTTCCGTTGACCTGTTAAATGATAACCCGTTAGCCGCAGGCAATACAGATGCGGAAAAAGCGGCCAAAGATAAAGCAACATCAACCAAAAACATGACCAAGGAAGAAAAAGCCTTGGCCGAGCAACAGGCTGAACTTGAAGCACGCAATGCGGTATTACGTCGTCAGCTTTATAATGCTGGCCCTGATGCTGATCGCCTAAAAGCACAGCCTGTACAATACGTGGCAGCGACCCAAGCCCCACGCATTATCTCATCAAGTAGTGCATTCCAAATGGCCAATATCTTACGTGACGTAATCCAAAAAGGTACCGCAACGCGCGCTCGTGCGCTTGGTCGCTCGGATATCGGTGGGAAAACCGGTACGACTAACGATGCAAAAGACGCTTGGTTTGCTGGAGTAAACCCAAATATGGCGACCATCGTGTGGGTCGGATTTGACCAACCGATAGGGATGGGTAAACGTGAATTTGGTGGCGTTGCTGCCCTACCGATTTGGATGGACTTTACTTCAAAAGCGCTCAAAGATAAGCCAGTAGAATGGGTATCAGTCAACAACCGCGCTAAGTCAAAAAAACAAGAGCAAGAAACGATTGAATTGACAGATAAAGGTTCCCGTCGCGTTGATAGTAAAGGCAATGAGATCAAAGATGATACCAAGCCACCACAAGCAGTGGCACAAAAACGCCCCCTAGAGCAACCCGCTTCTAGCGTGACCTTTGGCGGTGCCGCTAATCGCAATACCGCGCAAATTAGCAATAATGCCCCTACCCAATAATCGTTTAACTGATAAAAAGCCCGATATGATATATCGGGCTTTTTTTATGGGCAATCATTTATGTCTATAACTTGATTTGTTCAAATGCAATTTTTGAATATTTAGCTGTTTAAAACTCAATCATGCCTTCACGCAAAGTGTCGATTAAATCGAGCAATTCGCTGCGCCATTGGCGCACCATATCGACCGAAATCGCATGGTTAGAAGGACTCGCCATCACATCAATAATGGGTAGGCGTTGACTATCAGGTTCGGCAGCATCGGAGTCCACCACTTCAGCAGGTGCAGGTTTATATAAAATTTGCTGCCATGCCTGCTCCACTTCACCCAAGAAATCATGTTTTAATAACTTCTCTAAGCGCAAAACTTCCGGTGATACTTGGGTTTTAGTTTCCAAGGCTTGCGCAATACCACTTAAAGTCGGTGCGCTTAAGTTTAAGTTGTAATAGCGGGCTAACTCTTGCAAAAATGCCAAATACCCCCCGTATAAGTGCGTAACCGCAGACTCAATATGACCATCTTGTAGTTGGCCCACTGGCGTTTCTTCCGCTAACTGGCAGTAAATACGGCTAAAGTATAATTTTTGGTTGGTACGATCAGCGTGATAACGCGCGACACGACTGGCCATAAGCTTCTCCTTCATATTGCGTAATCATTCGAAATTTGACTTCCGATTACCTGATTACCCATAATTTTGATAAAAAAAAGGTCAGCCATTGCGACCAACCTTTTTTTGAATAACCTTCAATTATTTGCTGTCTTGATGGAACTCTTCAGCAAATTGTGCTTCAAAGCTCATCGGTTCAGCAGCAACTTGATCGCTAAACAACGCGTCAAGTGCATCGGTATTAGCCGTTTCTTGAGCGGTTTGCTGGGTTGCCGCACTTTCTTGACGCTGTGAATGATACGCTAAACCAGTACCTGACGGTACCAAACGACCTACCACCACGTTCTCTTTTAAACCGCGCAAATCATCGATTTTGCCAGTGACCGCTGCAGCCGTCAAGACGCGCGTGGTTTCCTGGAAGGATGCCGCTGAGATAAAGCTTTCGGTTGCCAATGACGCTTTGGTAATACCGAGCAATAAACGCTCATATTTAACAGGGAATTTATTTTCACCGTCAAGTTTTTTGTTCATTGCGACGATATCAGCGTATTCCGCTTGGTCGCCTTTGAAGTAGCTTGAATCGCCACCATCCGTGATTTCTACTTTACGTAGCATTTGGCGGATAATAACTTCAATGTGTTTATCGTTGATTTTTACACCTTGTAAGCGGTAAACGTCTTGGACTTCATTCACGATGTAGTTGGCCAATTCGGTTTCGCCTTTTAAGCGTAAAATGTCATGTGGGTTTTGTGGACCGTCGGCGATAACCTCGCCACGTTCTACACGCTCACCTTCAAACACGTTGATTTGACGCCATTTTGGAATCAATTCTTCATGCACTTCGCCCTCATCATTGGTGATGATAAAGCGGTTTTTGCCTTTGGTATCTTTACCAAAGCTAACGGTACCACTCATCTCAGCCATGATGGCATGGTCTTTTGGACGACGTGCTTCGAACAAGTCAGCAACACGTGGTAGACCACCGGTAATATCCTTGGTACCTGATGATTCTTGTGGTACACGACCCAAGATCGAACCTGTGGTAACATCGTCACCTTCACGAACACGGATAATGGTTTGTTGTGGTAGGAAGTACACCACTTCTTTACCTTCCGCAGTATCCAAGATAACGGCCGGACGCAAGTCTTTACCACTGGTTGGACGGTCTTTGGTCGCCAAGATTTCGTATGAGCTCATACCGGTAGCTTCATCGATTTTCATGGTAGCGGTTAAGCCGTCCGTGATATCGTTAAAGCGGGCTTTACCTGAGACCTCAGTGATAATTGGGTGGGTATGTGGATCCCATTTAGCGATGATTTGGCCTGGTGTTACTTCATCACCATCGTTAACCATCACTGATGAACCGTAAGGTACTTTATAACGCTCACGCTCACGACCTAGTTCATCGGTAATACCGATTTCAGCAGAGCGTGATACCACAACCAAGTGGCCATCAGCATGGCTTACTGATTTTAGGTTTTGGAAGCGAACAGTACCGCCTTTGTTGACCTGAATGCTGTTCTCGACCGCAGCAGCGCTTGCCGCACCACCCACGTGGAACGTACGCATGGTCAACTGGGTACCTGGCTCACCGATTGACTGCGCTGCCATAACACCCACTGATTCGCCAATGTTTACGCGATGACCACGCGCCAAGTCACGACCGTAACACTGCGCACACACACCGTATGGTACTTCACAGGTAATTACTGAGCGTACCCAAACCTCATCGATACCTTCTTCATCAAGTACTTTAACCCAATGCTCATCAAGTAAGGTGCCTGAAGGGATTGCTACATCACCGGTTTTATTTGACACCACATCTTTTGCCGTCACACGACCCAATACGCGGTCAGCCAATTGCTCAATGATTTCACCACCCTCAATGTGTGGCTTCATCA